>JBEBSM010000356.1:0-3989 GCA_040394315.1 Lujinxingia vulgaris | reverse complement strand
TCGTCTGTTTTTCATCCGTTTTATCGGCCCTCGACATATTATGACTCGTTTCCGACAGCGTTACGAAGATATATTTCGCATTCTCAGCCGTTCCGAACTTCAAAAGGGCGCGGAGAGTTTGCAGGATATCGAAGCCTTACCCGATCTTTTCGGGTACGATTCCGATCTCTGGCTCGGCTATTACACAGCCGAAGGCCTTGAGACCGCGCTGCAACGCTACGGTTTTTTCACCGACTTGCATCGTCTGGGCTTTGAGCAATTCCGCACCGAAATCCGTATGGACGATCCCGATGAGCACATGCTGCGTTTGTGGAGCACGCGTCCGGCTGCCGAAGCTCCGCTGATCGAGCTGGTAGTTCGCCGCAACTTTATTCATCTGAGCGACGAGCTCGCTGAACGTCTGGCCACAGAATACCTCCCCGTCCTCAATGTTGAGTGGCTACTGCTCCAAAACCCGCTGGCTACCTTCGATGCGCAGCGCCCTCCTCTTCCCGGCCAGCACTTTCCCGGTCTGGGTGTTGGTCAACAGGTGCTCGAACTTCTGCGCAACGTCGCAACACGTCTTCAGTTGGCCGGGATCACCACAATCCCGTCCTACTTTCACAATGCCGTCTTCTACAGCACGGAATTCAAGCACTTCGATCCCACCTGCCAGGGCGCATTTCTTGCGCTTTGCCGAGACGCCCTGCCGATGACTCAGGGCTCAGTCAGTGCAGCATCCTGGGCGTTGAACTGGAAGATGGTTCGCAATCAACTGCAGCAGCCTCCCGAGCCCTTTCCCTGGTTCCAAGACTTAATGTTTGCACCAATCTCCAAACCACTGAAAGAGTACTTTGCAGATCCCGCCTATTTGTCTGAGGTTCAACATTCGCTCACACAACACAGCTTCATGCTCTACCAGAAGGCGCTGCTGCAAAATCTGGAAGTCCGCGGTATCGATCCCCTCGATCTGCAAAAACTCCATAACTGGCTTGAAGGCTCCCCCTGATTGTTGATTGGATGGTCCGCAATTACGTGAGTACTGCCGGCGAAACGATAAGGCCGACGGTGGACACAGCAACCAGCTCACTACCGGCCGATTGCCGTGCCACAACACGTCGAACAATTTACAGCCGTGAAATTCAACGAACCTGCATCGTAAAGCGGGAAATCCGCTCCAAAACAACCTCGTTTTTCTCCGTACCGGCGGCATGATTCAGATACTTCTGCGCGGCATCGCTATCCACCTGGCCGAGTACATGAACCGCCGTCAAACGAAACTGAACATCCTCATGCGTGAGAAAAGAAGCCGCATCGGCAACACCAACGTCACCAAAAACACGCGCCAGATGCCCGATAATCTGATGCTTCAGTCCATCACTTGTATCTGCGGCATGAAGCAATTTTGAATAAAGCGCATACACACTCATATCTGGCCAATAGCCAAGAGCAGCGACCGCGCGCTGGCGATGCAACTCAAACTCATTCTCATCGGACGCAATACGCATCATCAGATCACGCGCGTTCGAAAAGCTCGCTTCCAGATCTTTTTGAGCCGGCACGGCATGATAACCCGACAACAGCATACGCGCCGTTTCCAGTTGCACATCAGCCCCCGGCAGCAACGGACGAATCCGCTGCGGTGGCTGCTCATACGTCGCAGTCTGAGCCAGAGCTGTCCCGCCTACACCGAGCAGCAGCGTACTTGTAACAAGAAGTTTCATCCAAACCATTCGTGAATGCATTCGAAGCTCCATTACATCAATCCTTGGTCAGCGGGTTTACACGGATAACCCAGGCCTGATCCTCGGTAACTGTCGTGTGATGAATACTTGCGATCGGAAACATCAAATTTCCCAGATCCGGACATCGGCTCGGAAAACTGCTTTGAGAACATCGTGGTGTATCCGGAAGCGGATCAAATCCCTGACCGTACTGCTCACTTGTATGAAACAATCCAAGATAATGGCCGACCTCGTGTGCTAACACGATTCCTGTAAAGTCATCGCCGTCAACGAGTTCAGTCCCTTCTCGAAAGCTGGTATTCATGTACTCGCTGGTAAAAACCACGCCGCTTCCAAAGCTGCCATGAAGACCTGCCGGCCCCGGCAACCCCATCGAGATTCCAATCGCGCCGCCGCCGTCTGCAAATGCGAACTGCTTCACAAAAAAGATGTTCATACTCAGCGTATTTGTCGGTGTTTTCGACAACGCCACGAGATTCATCACATCTCTTTCCGAGCGAATGATCGAATAACGATCCTTATCGGCGCCCTCAATATCATGAAAATTAACCTTGCCGACGCGCACGCCCGCCTGAAGAAATATCTCCTCAAAATGGTCTAAAACCGCACGCATTCCCGAATCTCCAGACGCCGACGCTGCCGTGATACCCGGCACACCTGTCAGATATACTTCCAGGTCCATTACCGTACCGAGTGTATTTTCCTCGAGCAAATAATGACATACTTCGTCGCTGTCGGTTTGCAACTGATAGGAATGACGACCGCTTTCCAGATGATTAGCATACTGTGCAGTGGCAGGAATGATGGTCGGATTCATCGACACAAAGAGTTGCGATGGAACGGACTGAAACCCGTTTTCACGTTGTAAATCAATCACTTGCCCGGATGGCGTCTGAATCATCGTGGGTGTGATTCGCCGTCCCTCGCGCGAAATCGGCGTAATCATGTACGCGACCGTGTCCGGAGCAATATCGTACTCCAGCGTAACCTGACGATTCGACGTAGGCTGGCAAGTCACAGCGATCGAATCAACGCCAGAATTACCGGGATCAACCGGTTGCACTTCATCGGCCAGACAAATCGAAGTTCCACGTCCAATTCGCGCGCACACATAGCCTTTTCGACATTCGTCGGTGCTTGCACACATCCGAACGCAAAAATTCATGCCATGCCCGGACTGTAGACATCGATTGTCCTCACCATTGCTTGCGCAGTCGTCCTGGGTTTCGCAATTCTGTGTGGTGCAATAACCATCCGTCCAGTCAGATCCGCCCAGACACGTCCCTCCCAGACAATCAGAGTGCATCGTGCACGCTTCACCGTCCACCACTCTTGTCGCAGAACCGCTTGAAGCATCCTGCTCAACTGGCGTCTCCGTCGTGTCGGGAGCCGTACCGATATCGGCCAAAGCACTTACATCCGGCCCATCCTCACTAAAATAAAATACGACTTCGGGCTCTGGATCAGAACACGCGGTCATCAACAAAAACACGAAAAACACTGCTACTTTAGAACGATACATGACAATAATATCCATCAGTTCAAGGGTATATGCGCCAGTCCGTCAATAAATGAACGGTCCCGATCTATCCAGATCTATACTGCAAGATCCCTGCCACGGCCATGCGCTTTCCTACCGTTGAACTTTAGCTGTCTACTTTCCCCACCATAAACGGTCGACAGACAAGCTGGAGCAAGCGGATTGAACAGTTTAAACGATATCGATCGCTACAATTCCAATTCCGGCTTCAGCCCGTACCGTATCCAAACGATAGTGCTGACGCCACAACGCCAGTGCATCGATCCCCAACTCTTGCATCTGCGGAAAAACCGATTCCGTCATGGTATGATAAAATATGGCCGCATGCTGCGTATTGGTCAGCGTCCCCAGATTTTGCTCCTGTTGCTCAACGATGACTTCACTTCCAGCCAACTTTTCTAGCGTTTGTGGAGTACCAAAGCACCGCCGCTCAAAAACCGCCATGATTTCAGGCAATACTTGCCGAACCCTGGCATGTTGGCTGTCAGTCAGTCGCTGATTTAACCAGTGCAGCAATCCCCAGCCATACTCGGAGCCCTCCTCCAGGCTGGCGGCAATCGTCAGACAAACATCGCTAATCGCGTCATCGGTCACGATCGTTCCCAGCGCATCGAATATCGGAATCGACAACGTAAAGCTAAATCCAAAATGCGCCAGCGCCGTCATATACAACGCAACCAGCGGATCAGACTCTTTTCGAAACAACACAAAATGACTGGAATGAA
>JBEBSM010000355.1:0-3994 GCA_040394315.1 Lujinxingia vulgaris | reverse complement strand
CGTTCGGCGAAGTGATCGTCGTTTTAGGACCGCCGCCGTTCTCTAAGGCACGATTTGGGAGAGAGTCGTAACGACGATATCGGTGCCGCCACTCGCCTTCAGCCGCGGAATAATATTCACCAACTCATCCCGCCTCACCGCCGCCTTCACCGCATAACCCGTCGACGCATGCAACGACGAAACCGTGGGCTCCCGCATACAAGGCAAAATCGCAATAATCGCCTCCAAATGCTCACGACTCACGTTCACTTCCAACATCACCCGCTTGCGCGCCTCCAACACCGACGAGATCAACAACACCAACAGATCAATGATCGCCCGCTTCTCCGGATCCTCCATCGCCGCCGGATTCGCATACAAACGCGTCGTCGAACGCATCAACTCGTGCACGATCTCCAGGCCATTCGCCCGCAACGTCGAGCCCGTCGCCGTATTATCCACAATAATATCAGCGTCTTCCGGCGGAAAAACCTCCGTCGCACCGAACGTCCGCACAACCTGCGCATCCATTCCACTGCTCTCGATCCAGCGACGCGTCAGCGTTTCATACTCCGACGCGATCATCAGATGCTGCTCTGGCAACTTACCATCCACCAAAAAAGCCTCCGGCGCCGCCGCCACCACCTGCACCGGATCCATCCCCGTATCCAGAAGCTCCACCAGGTCCGCATCAAGCTCCGAAACCCAGTCTGCACCCGCAAAACCGATATCACGCGAGCCCATATGCAACATTTCCACAATATTTTGAGGCTTGAGCATTTTCGCCTCGACCCCGTCCAACCCCACGACCGGACGATAACTGCGACTCCCCGTACGCACATCAATCCCCGCATCGCCCAAAAGGCTCAACACACCCTGTTCCATCCGTCCCTTCGGTAGCCCAAGGCGCAATTTTGTTTCAATGTTCTGACGAGCGGTCATTTGATACTTCTCCGAAAATAAAAAAGACTGTGCACGGGTTACAAAGCCGATTCAAACGACGTTCGGCATTATCTCTCCATTGTATAGTGCGCTCTTGACCGTTCGATCAACCTTGCACACAAAACCCAAACCTTTCATTTTTTCACCTTTTTGTTTTCTTTCCCCACAATCAACATCCCCGCACACCCTTTTTGCTTTTTCCTTTAGCCTTTTCTTCGCGCTCCTTTGCTTTTCTTCGCGCCTTCGCACGAGCTTTTGGTTTTGCCTTTGCCGTGCCACACCTTACCCCCGCATTTTCACCCAAACGCAATCCGCGCTATTCAAACGACGTGCAATCCACTACAAGCGTCGCCTTAGAATGTACGTCATGTTGCTTCACGCAGTTTTTTAAGAAGCCATGCACCCCTCAACTTTTTGCAGTGTTTACGTACCCATCATGTCCGATCCAATCGATTCACCAGAATATCTCCCCGAAAACGCCGACCCGATTGAAGCAGCCACCTCCGTACCCGAACTGCTCAACACCCTTGAGGACGACGAAACCGACGTAACTCGCCTGAATGTTTTCGGCAAAGAAGTGTTGCTCATCGGGACCGCCCACATCTCCCAGCAGTCCGTCGATGTCGTCGAACGCATCATTGAGCTCGAAAAACCAGATGTCGTCATGGTCGAACTCGATGAAGAACGCTACAAAGCGATCACATCCGAGCAAAACTGGCAGGACCTGGATCTGCGACAAGTCATCAAAAACAAACAAACCTTATTTTTGATCGCAAGACTTGCTTTGGGATCCTTCCAAAAACGCATGGGAAGCCACATCGGCGTAAAACCCGGCGCAGAAATGATTGCCGCCATCCACGCTGCCGAAACCATTAACGCCCGCCTCATCCTTGGCGACCGCGACATCCGCACAACACTCGTGCGCGCCTGGCGCCTGACCCCGTTTTGGAGCCGCACCACCGTCGCCGCAAGCCTCGCTGCAGGCGTCTTCCAAGAAAACGAAATCAGCGAAGACGAACTCGCCAAACTCCGCGAATCCCAAAACATCTCCGAAATCCTCGATGAACTTGGCCAGGCCCTACCATCGGTTAAAAAAGTCCTCGTCGACGAGCGCGACATCTTCATGGCCCACCAGATTCAAATCGCCGAAGCCAAAAAACTCGTCGTCATCATCGGCGCCGCCCACAAACCCGGCATGCTCCGCCAGCTTGAAAACCCGATTCCCGAAAAAGTCATCACCGAAATCTCCACCGTCCCACCCCGCGCCGCCTGGTCACGCATCCTCCCCTGGGCACTGCCTGTCCTGATCATCGCAGTCTTCATCTTTGGCTTCTTGCTCGCTGACCCCGATAAGTTCAAATCCGCGATACTCGCCTGGATCCTTGCCAACGGCGTACTCTCGGCACTCGGCGCCACCATCGCACTTGCCCACCCGCTCACCATCATTGCCGCGTTTATCGCCGCTCCCATCACCTCGCTCAACCCCACCATTGGCGTCGGCATGGTCACCGCATTCGTTCAGGTCATGGTCGCTCCCCCCAAAGTCCGTGACATGGAAAACGTCGGCGACGACATCTCTCGATACTCCGGCTGGTGGTCCAACCGAATGGCACGCGTCTTCCTCGTTTTCATCTTTTCTTCCATCGGCAGTAGTATCGGAACTTTCGTTGCCATGCCCTGGCTCGCAAAACTCCTCTAAAACAATCCCCAGCCAGCACACACAAAAATGCCCTGTTGAGTTCTCCTCAACAGGGCTTTTTTACATCCTCAAAACACACGCCAGCCGTGCATCTGAAAATCAATCCCGATGAACCCGCAATCGCGTAGGAACCGCGACCGCCGACTTATCGTCTCTATCCAAACCTAACTGAGCGCTATTGTTTTGCCCCCAGCACCACAACTCACTCTCATTTCGAATCCCGCACGTATGGTTGGCACCGGCCGAAATCGACACCCAATCCGCCGCCCCCGACGCATCCATACGCGTCGGCTTCTTCACGTCCGCATCTGCAGCACTGTTTCCATCAATCCCTTTACCCCAGCACCATAGTTCTTTAGGCGACTTTATCGCACAAGCATGACGCCCACCCGACGAAATCTGCAAAAAACCTTCCTCCGGCACAACCTTTACCGGAGAGTCACGGTCCACAAACTCCAACCCAATACCGAGCTGCCCATGAGCATTTTGCCCCCAGCAAAACAATTCATACTCGCGAATCGAGCACGTATACAATGAACCCGCGGAAACCCCACCCACCACTTCCTGACGAAACATCGCGATTTCACGCGGACTACTCACATTCGCACGATTCTGGCCCACAACCTGCCCGAATTCATTACTGCCCCAGCACCACACACCACTACCCATCCCACCCTGTACCCCACATGAATGCTCAGCCCCAACCGTCACCCCGGTCCAACTCCCACTCGAATTGACCAGCACCGGCTTCTCCGCCATTACAGCAGAAACTCCCAATTGCCCGCGTGTCCCCATCCCCCAACAATACAAATCACCGCCATAAACACCGCAGGTATGCGTCTTTCCCGCCGAAACCGATGTCCAACTTTTCCTCAATTGTTCGGTTCCACCCGTATTCACAACAACGCTAACCGGCACCTCGTGTTTAATCTCATCGCTCACCCCCAACTGATGATCGTCATTATTACCCCAACACCACAAACCACCAGCCTTCGCTATTGCACAAACATGACTCGCCCCCACCGATACCGACTTCCACTGTTCTCCAGCACTCACCCGCACAGCCTTTTTACTGGCTGTCATCCCGGCCACACCAAGCCCGTCACTATTCGTCCCCCAACACCACAAACCACTAGCCACATCGATCGCACACGTCTGGCGCTCCCCTGCCGAAACAGATTCCCAGCCCACATACGACTTCTGCCACACAAAACGCTTCTCATCCTTCTCACCTGTCCTATCCGTCGCACGTACCCACACCGTATAAGCGCCAGACCACTGCGTTTCTACCGTCGTACTTTCCCCACAAGCTACCCACTCCCCATAACTTTCACCCGCCTGCGCCTCATCCGGATCGCTAAACTCCGCCGAGAC
>JBEBSM010000354.1:0-4014 GCA_040394315.1 Lujinxingia vulgaris | reverse complement strand
GCGAAACACGGGCAACCTCTTCACGAAGCGAAGCATTCTCAGGCGCCCAGTATACAGCCTCCCCGGCCATCGCACTCGGCCCGCGCCGTAAAATATCCTTCAGCGACTCGCCGCGCGACTCTACCCCGACCCACGTACGACTGCTCTCAAAGTTGTGAGCCGGATTACTCAGCACATAGCCGCCAAGCGCTCCCACCAAAATCGTCGCGCCGATCAATGTACGCGCACCTTTTGCACGAAAATCGATCATCTTAAACGGCACAAGCACGCTGGCCATAATCAGGCCAAAAAACAACCCGCGCATCGCCTCCGGGAAATGCTCCATCAAGGGCGGGATTATGATACTGCCCGCAACGATCGCCGTTACGATGCCAGCAAACAGCGGTAGCAAAAACACAAGATTAAGTGACTTCAGTTCCGTAAAAAACTCTGCCCGATCCTCGGGTCGCCGGCTTTTCATCCAGCGAAACAACGGCGCAAGCCATCGCAAGTTTAGATTACGAATCGTATCGACAAGTTCTGTATACAACCCCAAAATCAATGCAAGTGTACCGCCGCTAACGCCAGGAATGACGTCCGCGACTCCCATGCACATGCCCTTGAAAAAAAGTAGCAATCGTTTCATTTTTCGATCTCTGCTGAAGTTTCTGCTCACAGAGCATTCACTTTGTTCTGTTTTTTTGCCAATTGCCTCACAGCGAATCGACGTAGTTACGGGAAGCCATCCAAAACTGCAAGATCAGAGAACGAACCGCTACAACGCCACATCCATCGCTTGATGACTGCATATTCATGCACACAGTGATAAATGAAATATTGTGCGAACGTAGCGTAACCAATCTGCAGAACGCCTTTCTCCTCATCCTCAGGAGCTTCACAACATGAATTTTGAAAAAACTATTGCCGATAACTACAGCTCGTACATCGACGATGAACGCGGCTACAGCCATCAGGCATGGGATATCACTCCGATCGAAGAAATTCGTTCCCATGACCGAATTTTACATCTCGATGCAAAAGAACTCGCTGCGATCGATACAACCGCCTTCAGCGACCTTGAGCGCTGGGCGTTTGTCCGCGCCTTGCGAACACAACAACTCACTGACGCAATTTTCACGCAGTGCGATCAACTGATTACCTCGAAAACCACACATCCTGCACTCAACTATTCAGAAATCTTCGAGTTCTACCTCGAACAACTCGCCAAATCCGGTCGTATTGAGCAGGCCAGAAAACTTTTAGAAAACACACAACTTCCAGAATTGCCGCCGGATCTTGAAGGAATTCTAGCCCTGTTGACCGGCGACGAAACCAGTGCACGCGATATTTTCAAAAAGCTCATCGCCGACCACCCGGATGAGGCGGAGCTACATTTCGATATTGCAGAAGATTTCGCCAGACATGGCTTTGCAGCATCGTCCCTGGAATGGCTGAATACAGCGCTCGAAGTCGCTAACCGCACCAAAGACGCAGCAGTCGTCGTAGACATCGAGCTTTTACGGCTCGAAATCACGACGAACGCTGCAATTATTGAAGAATAAACGGAGCCTTGATCAGCGTCGTTTCGCCAGAATACGACGCGAATTTCCACCGCGACGTGTGCGAAACCATGCATCGATCAAATTCAGTACCGCGCACGGACGAAGGCTCAACCGTATAGCTTGAAACCTTGCCGGTAGGCTGAATTTCGAGCGTTACGTAAATCTTCTGGGTATCGAGCTTCAGGCCACGCTGCATCGTACGCTCGCGGCAAAGACCAATACTCTGTCGTACGGATTGAAAACCTGCCGATGCCTGAGCATCGGTCAATCCACCAGCCTCGGCAGCGCCCCGCTTACCACGATTTTTCAACGCATCGCTGGGCTGATAAATCGGTGCATCGCCACTCGGCATCTGAATCGCAGCAAGTGCCTTAAATCTATCATCGTCCGGCGCTTCAACCTTTGCGCCAGCACTGGACGGTCCCGTCTTCATTCCTGTCGCAACGGCGCCGTCATTACGCTGCAGGCCGCTGTTCGATTCTACCGGATTGTGCGAGCTCGCACCCCGCATCGAAGCTTCAAACGGATCCACAGCCGGTGCCGACTTTTCAGCGACAACCGTCGGCGTATTCTTAACAGCTTTGGGTTCGACAATCGCTTTAGCCGGCGCGCCGTTTACTTTGACAACGGTATTCCCCGCCAGATCTGGTTCCGCAGGTTCTGCAACCACTTCATCTGGAATTTCAATCAAATTACGTATTCTGCCCTGTTCTTCTTTCGAATAGCGCCGAAAAACAATCTCGCGCGGAGCCTCTTTCTGAACCGCCACCTGATTTGTTTCGACCGTAGATTCTATCGACGAAACCCAAACGATAATTCCGCCCACAACAGCGAGTAACGCAACCGCTGCAACAACGATCAAGACACGCTTTGATTTCTGCTCTTTCTTAAGCTTATCAAGCTCAATCAGCAGGCTTCCGCTGTACGCTTCTTCCGCCGGCCTATCATAACCATGTGCGGAAGAAAGCTTCGGAGCCGTCGTCAAAAACGGAACCGCCTCCGCGTCAAAATCCGAATCGTCATCGACTGCTGGCGCGCTACTGAAAAAGTCATCTGCTTCCGCGTCCGATGCCGCGTCCACAGCAGCCGCTTCTTCCTGGAGCGTAATTTCATCAACCGCGTCGAACAATCCGTCGTGTTGTTTCGCCTCAAGCGGGCTAACCACCGGATCTTTAAGCGTTATTTCGCCCGCAACCGGCGCTTCGACCACTGCCGGCGCAAGCTCTACGGTGCGTTCTTCAAGCTCAGCTTTAGGTTCTTGCGCCGCCTTATCACTGACCGGCTTTTCTGCTTTTGGATGTTTGGCATACATGGGCGATTCATCGCCCTTCAACCGATCGCGCAAACGCTGTAGACGATCGCCGGCCGATTCCGCGCGCCGATTTTGCTCCGCAATTACCAGAGATTCATCGCCTTTTAACGTCTCGCTCTCAGCCGCCGACTGTCCATCAACCGGCTCAGACCGCTCTGCTTCCAAACCCAGCCCTGGCATACGGCTTTCAACAAGCGTAGGAAATTCTTCCGAACCCGGCGAGGGATCCTTCAGCGTTTCTTCATCAAGTAGGGCTGAAACTTGTTCGGCTGGTTTTTCAACAAGCGGCTTTTCACCAAACCGAAAACTCGGATCTTTCTTGATGTCGACCGTTGTTTCAGAAAGCAATTCGCTTTCGACTTCCTGCTTTTTCTCGTCCGCAACTTGCTTGTTGTCTGTTTTATAGTCTTCTAATTTGATCGCCTGAAGAGCGCCGCTGACACCAATCGTCGCTCTTGAAGGCCGAATCTGTGCGCTGGATGTAAGCGCCGACGCAAACTCTGCGACCTCACCAACAGGTTTCCACGCGTCAAATGTTTCATTCCAGACGTAGGCCGCATCCGTCAGCTTTGCGGTCGCAAACTGCGTACGCAAATGCTCAAACGTAAACGGTCCAAAGCTCTCGCCGTTTACCGAGTAATGCCACGATACGGACGATGCAGCCGAAGACGGAGCACGTACCGCCGCGTTCGAAAGCGACGCCTGTCGATTTCGCTCACGGATCGCAGCCGCCGCACTGGCAAGCCCACTATCTGCCGAACCGCTCGCTGGCTGCGCGCGACGCTCGGCCGATTGGCCCAACGCACCCGAAGTCAGCGTAGCTGTGGCGTCAGCATGTGCAGGACTAACCGCCTCACGCACCGTAATGACGTGAGAGCAGTTCTTGCAGCGAACCTTGAGAACTTTGCCCCGAACCTTTTCATCCGCAATGGAATACTTGGTCTGGCATTTATCGCAGTAAAACTTCATTCAGACGCGCTCGCAAAAGCTAAAGTAGTTTTTCAAATGATCCGAAACGAACAGCCACAAACCCGTGCAGGCAAACCAAAGCCGACCGGAGTACGAACCCCGATACAACGCGTTGTTCATGCCCGGCTGCCCATACTTTTCAGTATTTGCTCTATCCTTCTTTAGACGTATCAAGTCCGTCAATGACCGACT
>JBEBSM010000353.1:0-4025 GCA_040394315.1 Lujinxingia vulgaris | reverse complement strand
TGGATAAATCCGAAGAAATTAGAACTTTTGTGATAAAGAGACAATCTCTGAGACGTGGCCAGCCCTGCGCCCGCACTAGCAAGTCCGCCGCCGGAATATACATTCCAATCCAATACACGGCAGTTACGATGTGTTTTCAACCTAATAAAAAAGGAAAAACATGTGTACTCGCGTGGTCTATCTCGGCGAAAACGAACGCGTAATCACGGCACGCTCCATGGACTGGAAAATGGATATCGCCACCAATCTGTGGGCGTTTCCGCGCGGCATGCAGCGATCCGGACAGGCTGGTCAAAACTCACTCCAATGGACCTCGAAGTACGGCAGCGTTATTGCCTCCGGTTATGACATCTCCACAACCGACGGCGTAAACGAAAAAGGCCTGGCCGCAAATCTTCTTTGGCTGGTTGAGTCAAAATACCCTGAATTTGACAATCGAAGCCCGCCCGGCCTCAGTATTGCCGCCTGGGCACAATACATCCTCGATACTTTCCCCGACGTCGCATCGGCCATAACCGCTATCGAAAACAATCCCTACACCATCGTTACCGCCGGCGTCCCCGGCGAAACACGCCTGGCAACCCTTCACCTATCGCTATCCGATCCCTCCGGCGACAGCGCCATTATCGAATACATCGACGGCAAACAGACCATTCACCACAGCCGCGCCTATCAGGTAATGACCAACTCACCCACATTTGCTCAGCAACTAGCACTCAACGCGTACTGGAACGAAATCGGCGGAACCACCATGTTACCCGGCACCAATCGCGCCGCAGACCGATTTGTACGCGCATCGTTTTACGTGAACGCAATCCCCCAAAAAGCCAATCCCACGGAATCCCTGGCCAGCATGCTCAGCGTAATCCGCAACGTTTCGGTTCCCCTGGGCATCAGCACAACCGACCAACCCAATATCTCCTCAACACGCTGGCGCACGCTGGTCGACCACAAAAACCTCCTGTACTTTTTCGATGCCGTCTTAGACCCGAGCGTTTTCTGGGTAGACCTCTCATCGATGGATTTTTCCGAGAAAACTGGCAAAACGCGCACACTCCAACTCCACAAAAACCAGAGCCGCACGTTGGCCGGAGAAGTTTCCCAACAATTTGTCGACACAAAGCCCTTCCCCTTTTTAGGCATTTAGCATCAACCATCAAACACCCCAAAAATCACGCCCCCCCACGCGCATGTTTTGCCGCTCCGTGCCTGCGCGCGTCTATTTAGGCGTTCTGCAGCGCCGGCACCGCAGTCGGCCGCCCATGAGCATCTAGCGCAACCAACACAAAACGCCCGCGCGTGCCAAGCTGTCGGTCGCCGCTCAAAAGCTCTTCTGCATACAAATCCACCTCCACCGTCATCGATGTTCTGCCCGTCGCAACAACGCGTGCCGTCAGCTCCACCAACTGCCCCTGCCGCACGGGCACATGGAAATCACACTTCTCGCTGCTGGCCGTCACGACCGTGCGCCTGGCGTAGCGCGACGCCACGATAAACGCTGCTTTATCCATCAGCGCCAGCGCCTGGCCGCCAAAAAGCGTACCGTAGTGATTGGTTTGTTGCGGAAAAACCATCTCGATCAATCGCGCTTCGGTAACAACACCGGCTTCGATTCGGGATTCCTGACAAATTTTCTGGGTTTCTGAAGCGATGTCGTTCTGGACTGCGGTTTTCTTGCTCAACATTTCGTGCCTCTCATTGGGTTGAACCCGCAAAAAAGGAGAAAGTCAGCCAGCGCATGCCCGTGCGCAAAAAACTCTTCTTTTCAAAGAGTTTTTCAGGCCGACCATCACCTCCCGCGAGGTTATTAGGTCGATCAAGCGCCGGGGTTTCTATCCATGCGCCGATACTGGCAGGTCTTCGGACTCAGCGAGCATGCACGGAGGTTTTTCAAAATGCTTGAATAAACTCGTGCGGCCTACTTTCCACCGCTTCCCGGCCGATTCTGAGACAAAAAGTCTCGAATCAAGCCAGTGCTTAAATGGTGGAGTTCGTTCTCGTTTACCGCTGCGGGGCAGTTCCGGATTCACACCGGATTCCCTTTTTCAGCTCATTCATGGCCATTACAATAACCGTGAATGAGACACCAATACGCGGCGCAACATGATACGCCGGCCATCGAATGTCAATCGACGGCCGACGAATCATCAGAACAACTCAATTGGCCGCGTGTACTGGCTGTAATCGCCACCTTGCGTCGGCGCATCCATCAAATGCTTGAGAGAATCCCGCGCACGTGTGTTGACGTAGATGACCTCATGACTCTTTTCGCCATGCACAACCTGCAACAGGCGATGCGGACCGGGCGCCAGACCAAACATCCGAACGCCTTCGATCGTGCTCGGCAATTTACCAAGCTCAACCATGCCTTTCGCCGGATCGACCGCACTGACCGCCGCCAATGTACGGTCTCTGGTCAGCAAGAAAACCTCCCCAATTTCGAGCGTTTCAACCTGACCAAGAACCGGCGCACGGCCATCGGTCGACGCCCCAATCCAGCGAGCATCCTGAACAATGATTCGTTTCGAGCCATCGACTTTTTCAGCCACCGCAATCGAATAATCACCTTTGCGATCTTTCGGATCATCGATCGCGTAGCGTCCATCACGATTATAAAAGATCCAACCTTCGCGACTGGTCGTAATTGGCGTCGTAATCTCGTCTTTCGAACCAAAAGTACTGACCTTTTGATCAAACAACACACTCGATTTTGCATTATCAGCGTCACTAACATCAATCTTTTCAAGACGTTCGTTGATAAACCAGACCAGCGTATTTTGTCCGCCATCGATCAAAAACGATGTCGGCGTCGGACTTTCGTCATCGTCATCATGCGGATATTCAAAAGCCTTCCAGCCCGCTTTGTCGACACGCGTCAGTGACGGCGATTCACCAAACGAAAACATCTCTGCACTGTTCGCAAAATACAGCGCGCCGTTTTTTACAATCCGTAAATTGGCCGCCGGTAACTGCGGCACACCACCCGAAAAAACACTTGCCGAAAACACCAACTTCTCACCGTTTGCATTCAGAACAGGCTTCACTTTACCCGGCGAACTCACGTCACCTTGCGTCCAGGCCCACACTTCCCCCTGCTGATCGTCTGCCGCGCCGCCAGCAAACACGAGCGCAACAAGCGTCGTCTCTTTATCAAGCGCCGCCAGCAAATGTGCCGACGAAAGATTGTTCACCGACGCATCGCCTTCACCCAAAACAGGCCCAACGAGCACGCGATCCGTATTCAACAAAACTAGCCGTTTATCAGCCTCGTTTTCAATCGCCAGCCAGCCGCCCGGTTTGCCGTTATTTGCGTCCCATATCGGCACCGAAACCACAATCTCCTCACCAAACGGCCGCGGCTCCGTATTTTCGTCATCACCCAACATCACCTCGAACCACGGCTCGTTTGCAGCATTCAAATCGCGATAAACATACGCCGAACCAAGCGGATTCGACAAATTATGCTGCACAAAACGCTCACCCAGAATCGTCGACGGACTGTCCTCCATGGAGACGCGCTGCCACCCGTTTGCAATCTCCGCAGGATCGGTCGAAACCCGCCGCAGCTCACGATTTCCAGCGCCTGAATTCCCACCGGCAATAAAACGAGAATACAAAACATGACTGACATGAAACCCGGACAAACTCAGATTATCCGCACTAAGATTTCCCCCGTGCATTGCATAATAAGGATAACCTGCCGGCCCAAATTCGGCATCGCCATCGATCAAAAACGCTTTCTTTTCAGGCAACGATGGATCATACGCGTACAAGCCACTCGCACCCTGCGCGGTCGACGTAAAAAACAACAATTCCCTGTTGTCCGCATCGCCCGCAAGACCGTCAAGCAATGGAAGCGTGTGCGCAACGCCATCATTGTTGTTTTGCTCCTGGTCCCGGTCTTTTTCCTTGCCACAAGCGCTCACCAAAAGCCCCAGCGCCACGAGAATTTGAAGTGATTTCCACCGATTCATTTTCAATCCTATGCAATAGAAAACATCAAAAAAAAGCTTCGCCGACTTTTC
>JBEBSM010000352.1:0-4025 GCA_040394315.1 Lujinxingia vulgaris | reverse complement strand
AGTTTACAAGTCGAGCAGATAAGTTCAGACTGTGCCGGCCTCAAGCGGGTATTTCGTTTTTGGTCACGTTTTTCCGTCATTGATATCCACCTACTTATTACGTTGGCATTCATGAGCAGCGACAAAAAAGATCCTATCGTTCAATCCGTTCCTCCACGCGTGCGCAAAGCTTCGGAAGCAGAGCCCGAAAACCAGGCTCCCAAAGTTGAAGAGCCAACGGTTGTAACCGCGCCGGCTTTTGTGCCAGAGCGCCCGGTTGCAGCAAAGCCAATCGAGCGCAATCCAAACCAGGGCGTTCAGTTTGGAGATACGGCGGCGACGATGGAAGATTTCGAAGCCATGCTCAATGCCGACGAGAGCAACCTGCCAAAACGCCGCAACTTCGATGTTGGCGACGTCGTGGAAGGAACGATCATGAGCATCGGTCGACATATCTTTGTTGACCTGGGAGATCGTTACGAAGGCGTCGCATCCCACGACGGCTACCTCGACGACGAAGGCAACCTGACTCTGAACGTCGGCGATACGCTGAAGTTCTACGTCCTGTCACTGCGCGGCGGCATCCAGCTCGGCAAAGAAATGGAAGGCGGCCAGGGCGTAGAAGCGGTCGAAGTCGCGTTCGAGTCCGGCGTCCCCATGAAAGGCCGCGTCACCGCGACCAACAAAGGCGGATTCGAAATCGACCTTGGCGGCGTTCCCGCGTTTTGCCCGATCAGCCAGATCGACCTCGCGTTCACCGAAGACCCAAACATTCATGTCGGCGAAACTTATTCGTTCAAAGTTACCGACGTGCGCGAAGGCGGCCGAACCGTCGTCGTCAGCCGTGCACAACTGATGCGCGACGAGCGCGACGCAGCCCGCGGCGAAACACTCGCCAAACTCGAGCCCGGCATTCGCGTGGAAGGCGTCGTCACACGCGTCGCCGACTTCGGTGCATTCGTCGACCTTGGCGGAATCGAAGGACTCGTTCACATCTCGCAGCTCAGCCACGGCACGATCGACAAGGCCAGCGACGTCGTCAAAGAAGGCGACGTGGTCGAAGTCGAAGTCCTCAACATCGAGCCACCCGTGGGCGACCGCCAGATGCGAATCGGCCTCAGCATGAAAGCAGCCCAGGAAGATCCATGGCTCACAGTGAACGACAAGTTCACGATCGGCCAGAAACTCACCGGAACCGTCGTTCGCCTCGCCCCATTCGGCGCATTCGTCGAACTCTCGCCAGGCCTGGACGGACTCGTCCACGTCTCGCAGATGAGCTGGGAGCGCCACGTCGCAACCCCTGCCGACGTCGTTTCGCTCGGCCAAAAAGTCGCCGTCGAAATCCAGGATATCGATATCCTGCGCCAGCGAATCAGCCTGAGCATGAAAGACGTCGAGTCCGATCCCTGGACAACGATTTCCGAGCGCTTTTCGATCGGCACCGAAGTCACCGGCACCGTCGAAAACATCGAAGACTTCGGCGTTTTCATCAGCCTTGGCGGCGGCGTTTCTGCACTGCTTCCCCGCAGCGAAATGACGCTTCCCCGCGACGCCACCCCGCACCGCCTGTTTACTGTCGGCAAGGAAGCAACCGCGACCGTACTCAACATCGACGTAGATCGCCGTCGCATGGCCCTCACCCAGCGCAGCGAAGAAGAGCGCGCCGCGGCACCTTCCCCCGTTAGTTCCGGCGCTGGTTTCGAGAAGAAAGAATCCTCCCGCCCGGCCGCCGAACCAACCAGCTACACCGATGCTCCACCCACCGGACGTTCCGGATTTGGAACGCTTGGCGATTTGCTCAAGAAAAAATAAGTTTTTGTTTCCACTTTAACAAAAACTAAAAAAAGCCGGGCGATGCACAATCGCCCGGCTTTTCTTTTTCTTGTAATTCATCTGAAAATCAGTCCTTCTCTACCCTCCCACTGACTTCGCCCTTTGGATGCTGTTCGGTGTGAATATCGATGCCTAATTTACCTTCACGAAGCTGTTTTACCTCGGCATCGGTCAGTTCAATACGACCACCGATGGCACCGCGCGTGGCGTTATCGGTCATCTGCAATTCGAGCGGAAATACCTTGGTGTGAGCCTTGCCGGGCTCGCCAATAAAGAGATGCAAGCCGTTTTTACTGGAGTTATTCTCCACGACAGGACTGCTGAGCTTTTGAACCTTACCGGTGACATACAAGATATTACCGATGAGCGTGGCCTCAATGTCGATTTCACCGGAGCCAGCTCCTTTTTCAGCGTCCGCATCGAAGAATATGGCGGCTCCGCGCCCGGCGATGTCTTTCTTTACTGCATCCGGCATTTGTGCACTCGCCGAAATACTGATGAACCCAACGACCATAAACGCGAGAAATGATGTGACGGTGAAATGACGCATGACAAACTCCTGAGTTGGGATATCGAACGCATCACGATATCCGGGTAGTAAACAGTACAAAAGATAAGTGAAACCGTAAGGTAGGCAAAAGATATTCAATGATGCACGTAATACTTCATACAATCGGTAAACTTTGCCATGACATTGAGCAGGCAACGGGCCTAAGCTAGCCGACAAGGCTCTGCCAGGGGCTGCTTTCTACGTCCGCAACCTTCTGGCAGGAATTTACAGGAAGAAAATCGTCTTCTAAACGACGAAGTGTTGTGTCACAAAACCGTTTAACGAAAGAGAAATTTGCCATGAGTGAAGAATCTAGTTTTGCCGCGATGCCCAATGCCGAAGGTTATTTTGGTGCCTATGGAGGCCAAATTCTCCCGCCGCATATGGTCGAAGTGATGAACGAAATCGATGCTGCCTACGAAGAAATTCGTCAGAGCGACGATTTCAAAAAAGAATTAGCCAGCCTCTATCAAGACTACGTCGGACGCCCCAGCCCGATTTATCATGCTCGCCGATTATCCGAACAACTCGGTGGCGCACAGATTTATCTCAAGCGCGAAGACCTGAACCACACCGGTGCACACAAGATCAATCATTGCCTGGGCGAAGTGTTGCTTGCGAAATTCATGGGCAAAACCAGGGTAATCGCAGAAACCGGCG
Organism: Lujinxingia vulgaris; assembly: GCA_040394315.1. Taxonomy (GTDB): domain Bacteria; phylum Myxococcota_A; class Bradymonadia; order Bradymonadales; family Bradymonadaceae; genus JACCWM01. The sequence goes on along the minus strand of JBEBSM010000352.1, from coordinate 1,003 downwards.
CCGGTCAGCACGGCGTTGCACTTGCCACGGCCTGCGCACTGCTCGACATCCCCTGCGAAATCCACATGGGCACAGTCGACATCGAAAAAGAAGCGCCCAACGTCACCAAAATGAAAATCCTTGGCTGCAAGGTTGTCCCGGTTACTCGCGGCGCAGCCACGCTCAAGGAAGCCGTCGACAGCGCGTTCGAAACGTACATGGGCGATCCCCAGAACATGTTTTATGCAATCGGTTCGGTGGTTGGCCCGCATCCGTTCCCGAAAATGGTCCGCGACTTCCAGTCGGTCGTCGGCACCGAAGCACGCGAGCAATTTCTCGCTCGCCACAACACACTGCCTGACTACATCGCAGCATGTGTGGGCGGCGGCTCCAACGCGATCGGTATCTTCACCGCGTTTTTGAACGACAAAGACGTCAAACTCGTCGGCGTTGAGCCGGCCGGTGAAGGTCTCGACAAACCCGGCCGCCACGCTGCCACACTCACCATGGGCAAGCCCGGCGCGCTGCACGGTATGGAATGCTACGTGCTCGAAGACGAACCCGGCGTCCCCGCCCAGGTACACTCGATCGCTTCCGGCCTGGATTACCCCGGCATCGGACCCCAGCACAGCTATCTTAAAGACATCGGCCGCGTTCAATACGAAAGCGCCGACAACAAAGAAACGCTGGAAGCATTCATGACCCTGTCGCGCACCGAAGGCATCATCCCGGCACTGGAAAGCAGCCACGCCGTTGCCTGGGCCATGCGCATTGCACCAACGCTTGGAAAAGATCAGAAGATTCTGGTCAACCTGTCCGGCCGCGGCGACAAAGACGTCGATTATGTCGCAGAGGTATTAGAGCTTTGATGCTCTGAGCGCATACGTCGATCCTGCCGATTACCCAATTCTGGCCGGTCGGCCGCATTGGACTCACGCCGACCGGCCAAACCTGGCCGGTCGGCGTCACTTGCCCCCCCCCAATCGCTCAATTTTGGGCGGGTGGGCGGGGGGGAGCCCCCAAA
>JBEBSM010000351.1:0-4033 GCA_040394315.1 Lujinxingia vulgaris | reverse complement strand
GTTTTGTGGATTCGACCAGCGCATCGGGTACGTGCATTTTTGGGGTGGGTGTGTCGTTCGTTTGCGCAGCGTGTGGCGCGGGTTTTTGCTCGGACGGGTCTTGCTCAAGCTTCTCAAAGCCGTGGGTGAGCGTTTTTCCGAGCGCTTTTAAATCCAAGAGGGCGGCGGGGAACATTTCGAGGGTGTGTGCCGGATTTTCGGTATCATTTTGGTGATCGTCGAACATCAAAGTGGGGACGGCCGATTGCTCATCGAGCGCATCGTCATCGTTTGGGGGATCGTCGAATAGTAAAGTGGGGACGGCCGATTGCTCATCGAGCGCATCTTTTTCTTGTTTTTCGTCTTCATCTACGCGTTGGGACCTGGCTTCGGCGGGGGGAGTGTCCTCGAGAAAGTCGAGCCAGCCGTCGTCGATCGGGTTGGATGCGCTGTCGGATTGCGTGATCAGCGCGCTGGTGAGTTCTTCGACGATGAGTGCTGCCATGGGGCGGGTATTGAGGGGGCGCGGCAGTGCTGGAATGCGTTCTTCCGCCGACGGCAGCGTGCCCGATTTCGTCCTGCCAATCACCTCGCCTAATTGATTACCGACGGCATTGGCGGCGGTATGGAGGGAAGATATTTCGCGTTCTGGTTGGGTGTCGTCGGACTGATTTTTGGGGGCGCCGAGTAGCAACAGGACGGTTTTGGTCGCGACTTGAATAGGTTGCACGGCCAATTTGTGCGGAGCGGGTAGTTTCAGCAGATCGAAAAGCGGTTGGAAACCGATGGTTTCGGTGGGCGCGATGGTCAGTATATTTTCGTCGAGCTGTGCACTGGCGGCGTTTTGGGCGACGGGCAGCGGAGCGCGGAGGGTACGCAGATGGTGCACATCGTTTTGGGGACCGGCGGGGTCGGGCCAGCCTTCCAATAAAAAGGGTTGGAGTCCGGCCTTGGTGACGACCGTGATCATGCGCGTTGCCAGCCAATTCGATGCGTAACCGAGCAGCGCTTTTAGCAACACGTCGCGGTCAAAGCAGCCGGCGATGAACGCGAGAACTTCGGTCTCCGTCCAGTCTGCGGCCAGCGAATCCGTGGCCAGAATTTCTTCGGCTGAGCACCGAAGAGCACTGGGTATATTGCGTTCCTTTTGCGTTTCCAAAAGTTCCGTCCTGATTGTGAGTGGAAAAGCCAAAGACATTAAAAAATTATACCGGCTCTGTGTACCAGCATCCTTGCCATTCTGTGAACCACAAACAGGTTTTGACACGACAACCGTTCAATCCAAGTTTATTGCAAAACCGTCAATGTGACCATGGCGCCAAATCCCGGGGCGAGTATTCCGGAGCCATGATTTCGGTAGCGGACGTTGGTGAGGTTTTCGACCGTTAGATCTACGCGTCCGATTCCTTCGAAAAGATAGCCACCGCGAACGTTCATGGTTGTCCATGCCGGACTTCCTGGACATTCCTGGCCGACGTCGCCAAAGAGAACGCCGGTGGTTGTTTCGCAGATCCGCAGATCTTTGAGATCTCCATTGGCTAACTTGTCCTGTTCGGCAGCGCCCTGGAGATAAAATGCGGCTGACCAGTTAGATTGCAAGGAAAAGCTGACGCCGGCCAGGTATTCGATGGGCGTGAGGCGGCGTGGGTTGGTGTAGTAATCGCCGGATGCGACGAGGGAGTGGAACGCGCCTTCCTGGAAGCGGGGATCTGCGGAATTTACCTGGATTGCGCCGTCGATGTAGCTGACGTTTCCAAAGAGGTGGAGGCCGAAGTAGGCGGCGGTTTTTAAGCCCAGTTCGGCGCCGTAGTAATAGGCGCTGTCGGCGTTGATGCGCATTTGAACCGGCTTGCCCTCGAAGGTGTCCTGGCCCTGGTAGGTGGCGTCTTCACGCGTGATGCGATCGGAGAGCAGGGAAACGTAGGCGGCGGCGCTGAGTTGTGCGATTTTGGGGATGTCGAGTTTGGTGCCAAGCTCGAAGGTGTCGCTGCGCTCGGGTCCAAGATTGGGATTGTTGATCTCGAAGAAGTTTCCGCTGTCGCCGATGTAGGTTGCTTCTTGCAGGTTGGGCGCGCGGTATCCCTGGCTCCAGTTCAAATAGGCGTGGACGTTCATGCTGTAGAGATAACTGATGCCAAGCGAGCCGACGATGCCGGTGTTGGAGAATTTGATATCTTCGGCGGTGGCGAGCGCAGGTTCTTTGGCACGGAAGTTCTCGACGCGTGCGCCGCCTTGTAGCGAAACACCGTGGAGGCCGCGGGTAAAGGGCAGGTATTCGCCGGTAACGAACAGGCCGGTGCTGGCGTAGGTTGAGCCGGATACGAAGTTTCCGCGTGCCTGTTCTTGGAGGTTATCAATGGTGCCGGAGGACTTGCGCGCGCCGGAAAGTACGTGGTCCTGGTAGTGTTCGCCGCCCCAGCTCAGTCGCAGGGGAACCATGGCGACGTCGCTTACGCCGGTGAGGCTTGCGCCGATTGTGTTGACGACGTCGTCATTGATGCTGCGGCTTTTCAGGGCGCTGCTATCGAGGTTTGCGCAGCCTTCCAGATCGATGACGCGGCCGGCGCTGCCTGGCGTGCCGGTGGTTGCGTGGCATTTGTAGCGATCAGTGCTTTCATGGGTGCGATGAAACGAGACGTTTGCGGTCAGGCTTGAAAGCGAGCCGTAGCCGGGTGCGTATTCATAGGTTGCCCAGACCAGGTCGTCGTGGTTGTCGGTGAAACGGATGTCTGCGCGACTCAAGTTGTCGGTGCGCGGTGTGTCGTTGATCATGCCGCCCATATAATTCAAACGAAAGCTCGAATCATCACTAATATCCGCTCTCGCGGCCGCTCGCCAGAACATTTCGGAGTAGTCGCTGACGAGCATTTTGTGGTCTTTTTCGGCGCCTGAGAAGACGGGTTGGTCGCCCAGACGTTGGCCCGTGCGCAGGTCTCCGTAATTGCGAACGCTGAAGCCTGCGATCATGCCCAGGTTGTTGGGCTGGCCGCCGATATCGACGCCGGCGCCGGTTGCGGTGTCGACGGAACGAAACATTCCGATGCCGCGAAGGGCCAGCGGTGCGTCGGGGACTTCGTGTGGGAAGATATGGAGCACGCCGCCCATCGCGCCGCTACCGTATAATACGCTGCCGGGGCCGCGCATGATTTCCATGCGGCGAATTGCCCAGGGATCGATTGTGCTCAGGTACTGGTTCGGTCCGGTGCGAAAGGTGGACTGGTTGAAGCGCACGCCGTCGACATAGATCAGGTTTTCGGGACCGACCATGCCGCGGATGTAGACCGTGTCGGAGCCGGGATTGGTGGTCTGAATGGCGATGCCGGGTTGTTCGTCGGCGATGCTGGCGAGGTTGGTTGCGCCGCTGGCCAGGATGTCTTTTCCGGTGGTTACGGCAACGCTGCGGTCGGAAGCAAATGCTTCGACGGGCGCGCGGGCCGTGGTCGTGACGATGGTTTCTTCGTCTTCGTCGGCTTCAAGATCTCCAGCTTCATCGAGTTTCTGGGTGACGGTCTCGGTGTTTTCACCGAGTGCTTCGTCGGTTTCGTCGTCATGTTCTTCTTGCTCGTATTCTTCTTCGTAGGGGACGGGATCGTGGTAGTCACTGATATCAGTGGAATCTTGAGCGTATGCGGTCGAGTTAGCGAGTAAGATGGTTACAAGGGGAAGGGCGACCGGATGCAAAAATGCGCGGTAATTCATCAGTGACTCCACAACGATATTTTAAAACAGGACAGATATTCACATTTCAGGCACTACATATAGGCTTTGGTTGCCTGAGCCGCAAGATAATTACTTGCGTAAACTGCTTGAGGTGTGCCCAATTACCGGGCAGTAATTGGGGGATTCACTTTTTTCTGGAACCCCTGTACAACGAGCTTGAAGTTCGGGGGAGTGTATCTCATCAAAAAACGAAGTGTATTCTTATGATCAAAACATCGTTCTTATCGAATAATCTCGCGCGACTTGTTGTCGTATTTGGTCTGTTGATCGGGATGTCGTTTGTTCCCGCTATGACGCAGGCCCAGGAGGCTGAGTCACCGTTACGGCTGGCGTT
>JBEBSM010000350.1:0-4034 GCA_040394315.1 Lujinxingia vulgaris | reverse complement strand
ATTCGCTGTTTTTGATCGTAATCCCACAAAAACTGCCCACCTTCCCGGTTCCCGATGCCCGCGCCGTAAAAAGCGCGGGCATCGAAGTCATGCAAAAAACCATCGCCGACATGCAGCTCAAACGTCAGGGCGACATCACACTCGATGGCGTTTCCGGTGTCTCCATATTTTTCGAAGGCACCGTCGAAACCGAGCGCGTTCAATACATCGCGACCTACATTACCCACGCCGGCTGGGGTTATCAGATCATCGCATGGGCCGCACAAACAGCCGAGCGACGGCTCATAGAAGAAGTCGATCAAATCCTCGCCGGATGGAGTTTTCTCGAGCGCGACCAATTGCCAAAGGCCGACGCGGCACCTCCCATTGCCGAGGCCGATCTCAACGCCGCGGCCGACTTACAAAACCAGATTTTGAATTCCGTAGAAAATACCATCGAACATCCGGAGTCGTCGGATTCCCTGCTCGATGATAGTGATCAGGACGACAGTGAAAGTGAAAGCAACGACGAATCCACGAATTTAGTTCATCCTTTTGGCGATAGTTTCAGTGAAGGGAACTAAATCAGCGCCTTTGTCCGTTGCATTTCAGCGTTCCTTTTTCGGGAACATTCAAACAATCAATAGATTAAAAAGAAATTGGAGTTACAAAGATGCCAGTGCTGAAAAAGGAAGTTTACGACGTCACCATTATGGGATCAGGCCCTGCCGGTCTGACCGCTGCGATCTATGCTGCGCGCGCAAATCTCGAACCGGTACTTTTCGAAGGCCCACAGCCCGGTGGTCAGCTCACGATTACTACCGATGTTGAGAACTTTCCTGGATTCCCGGACGGAATCATGGGCCCGGAACTGATGGAGCACATGCGCACGCAGGCGCTTCGCTTCGGTCTGGAAAGCCACATTGCCTACATCGAAGATATCGACACGACGACCACACCGTTGACAGTCACACTCGATGACGGCACCAAATTCAAGACCCACACATTGATCGTGGCCTCCGGCGCATCCGCCCGTTTGCTCGGTCTCGAAAGCGAAAGCCATCTGATGGGTTACGGCGTATCCGCCTGCGCTACGTGCGACGGATTTTTCTATCGCGGAAAGGAAGTCGTCATCGTCGGCGGCGGCGACTCGGCCGTTGAAGAAGCTACTTTCCTGACAAAATTCGCAACCAAAGTCACGATCATCCATCGTCGTGGTGAGCTGCGCGCTTCCAAAATCATGCAGGACCGCGCACACGCAAATCCAAAAATCGAGTTTTTGTGGAACACCGAAATCCTCGAGATCCTTGGCAATCGTGAAGACGGCGTCAACGGCTTGAAGGTCCTCAACAATCAAACAAACGAAGTCAGTACATTCAAAACTGACGGCGTGTTCATGGCGATTGGCCACATCCCCAACACCCAGATTTTCAAGGGCAAGCTCAAAACCAACGAGGACGGCTACATCATCACCGAGCCCGACTCTACCCGCACAAGCGTCCCCGGCATCTTCGCCGTAGGCGACGTGCAGGACTTCACCTACCGCCAGGCGATCACCGCAGCCGGCACAGGCTGCATGGGCGCAATCGACGCCGAACGCTACCTGGAAACCGAACGCGTTATCGACCAACACCGCACCGAAGAGTGGAGCGACTAAACGTCCTTCCGAGCAACGGGGGTAACTCCGTTGCTCTCTTCGGCCTCACTCTCACCTTCCCAGGGACGATTTGGCCGAAGATCGTCATCATCGTCATCAAAAGGAATCATAATTTCGGGCGGGGCTTGCGGATGCTGCTGCTCCAGGCGTTGGATTACCATCTGGATCGCAATGCGTCGACGCGACCAGCACGCACGATTTACGATGAGTTTTAGTCGCGTATAACCAAGCACCTCAACGACATGAAAACCGTGTTCGAGCAGTGGTTGCGGCGCAAGCAACCGGTCCACGTAGGCGTCCGCCAGTCCAAGCAAGCATGCGGTCACACAATCGGCCACCGGCACAATTTCCGCCGAAATACCACGATGCGCAATCAATGCACGCGCATAACGCGGGTACGGCGTCGCAATCCGAACCTGCGGACGACTATAAAGGCTGGCGATCGATTCACCGCGCGGTGCCGCAAAAACCAGCGGATATTTTCCGTAACGAAACGTCAGCGGACGCCAGACTTCTGCCTCACTCTCGCGCAGCAGCTCGGTACCCATAATCCCAACATGACTGATCCCGTGCTCGACGTACGTGCCAACATCGGCCGGGGCGAGTCGAAAGATCTCGAAATCAAAGCCACAATTGAAGGGATCTTTGATGAGCTGCAAGCCAGCCGAACCGTGATCTTCGAGCGGAAATCCACACGCCTGAAATTGTGCCGTAACCAACGGTAACTCCGCACATTTTGGTAGCGCAATACGCAAACGATCTCGCCGAGTCATCATCGTTTCCCTGCCTGCGACAATACGCGCGTTGGTAAATCCTGGCTGCGTCGTTCCAACACAGACTTAAACCCGGCAACCGGATCGTCACCATCGATCCGAACGGTATCCGCCGAACGCCGGCGTTCGCCCTGATACCCGCTGTGCGGATGCAGTAGCTCAACCATCGATTCGAGCGAAAACGAAAACCCGACGGCAGGCGTTTGCTGCCCGAAAAACCCGATCAGTTCATCGTAGCGACCGCCGCGCGCAAGGCGTCGGCCCAGCCCCTCGGCAACCACCGTAAAACCAACGCCGGTATAGTAACCGGGCCCATCAACCTCACCGAGATCGACGCGCACCTGTGTGCCAAAACCCAGCTCCGTCATGGTCTGTTCAATGCTGTGCAAATAACGAAGCCTGGCTAACAGCGCGATTTCGTTTGGCAAAAGCGCCTCAATTTCGGCAATTTTACCAACGCCGCCCTCAAGACTGGCCATGACCGCAATCGCTTCCACAATCGGTTTTCGCGTTCCCAATCCGTTGAGAATCGAGCGAACCTCATCGGAGTCACGCGCAAGCACCGCGCTCTCCACTTCGTTCCGAAGTCGCGTCGGCGCACCGGTCAAGCTCAGCAGCATCATCGCAACTTTGTGATCCGCCAGATTGATCTGAAATCGCTTTAGACCCAGCCGATCGAGCAATTCCAGCACGATCAGCAAAATCTCCACGTCCGCCGCAAGCCCTTCCGCGCCGATAAGCTCAATGCCAACCTGATAACTCTCGAACTGCGTGCTCGCAAAACCACGCTCGATGCGCACGACTTTGTTCGAATAGCTCACCCGCAAAGGCAGCGCCGAACCGCGCAACTGATACGCGTACGTCTTTGCAATCGCCGGCGTAATATCGGGCCGCAAAACCATCAGGTTTCCGTCCCGATCCACAAACCGAAAGCTGCGAGAAACCTGGTCCTCATCCAACCCACTTTTGATCGAATCAAATTGCTCGATCAATGGGATCTGAATTTCCCGATATCCCCAGCCCGAAAAAACCTGCATGGCCTGCGCCGTCACCTGACGACGCAGACTCACCGCGCGATCGAGCGCTGGCATACTAAACTGATGATCGTGCACGATATCCTTAAACGATGCGAAAGCGGCGTTAGCCGACTGTCGATTCACGTAATTCCGCCATTCCAAACGGCCTCTATCTAAATGGAAGCACCGACACTGTCAACGGCACGCCTGTTTCTAAACAATTTCATCCTCCCTTCTAACCGCCTAAAAAACACCTCAACGCCCTCCCCCCTTACGCGCCAATGCCCCGGGGCGTATAGCCACAAACTCCAGCAACCATGCGCGTTTCCGGCAACGGCACCCTAGATACCCCGCGCCATTTCTGTTTTTCCAACCTCACTTTTTTAGCGTTTTCCACCCCCCCATTTCCTCGCACTTATTCAATATTTCCAGGCCCATTCAAAACAACAAAACACCCAAATCGCCTCTTTTGGCCCGCAGACACGTGTTTGGTTTCCAGACACACCTCTTTTGGCCGGCAGACACGTGTTTGGTTTCCAAACACACCTCTTTTGGCCCGCAGACGCGTGTTTGGTTTCCAGACACACCTGTTTTGGCCCGCAGACGCCA
>JBEBSM010000349.1:0-4066 GCA_040394315.1 Lujinxingia vulgaris | reverse complement strand
ACAGCAACGCGTTCATGGAACGCTTTCAACGACGCGCTGAGCCCCCCCATCCGTTCCATGAACGCATCGAGGGGGGGCGATGGATCACAAGTGTGCAGTATTTCACTCATTTCCCGCAATCTCCCGATTGCATCCCCGATCCCGCTGCGCTAAAACTTCTCCCACGAAGGTAAGAACCATTTCATAAGCAGTGTTCCCTTAACGGAATCCACCACACCAGGAAAAAATCATGGCAGATGCATGGCTCCCCACACTCATCACCGCCACTCCCCAGGAAGGCTACGAACTCGCTATCACCATGGCGCGCCGAGGCGTTAAATACACCCAGCCCGATCCGGAAGTCCTCCACGGCCTTCGCATGGCCTACGCAACCGATCCCGACAGCCTGGTCGCCGCCTCACAGGTCATCGCGATCAACTTCCAGACCGTAGCCGCAGCCAACAATTACTGGCGTTAATTCGTAATGATTGAAAGTCACTTACCGTGGATCTGCGCCTGCTGCGAAATAATTTGCGGAAACAGATTCACGGTCGACTTGCCTACCAACTCGCCCGAAAGCTCACCCAGACGTTGCGCCCTCTCTGCCCGAATCGTCTCCACCCGCGCACGCTCTTCGACCTCGCTTTCGTCGGCAGCAATCAACTCAAAATCCTTCTCAAACCGAATCAAATGCCAGCCAAATTCGCTGCGCACCGGCTCCGAAATCGCGCCAGGCTCACTGCCCGACATCGCCGCCGCCCCAACCGCAAACTCCTTGACCACCGATAACCAGCCTTCCGGAATCTTGCTCGGCTGCGGCTTTTTATCGTCCACACCTGTCGGCGGAACCGCAAAACTCAAGTGCGCATTCACTGCCAGCACAATCTCTGCCGGCACCTCACCCGCAAACCGCTGCTCCGCCGCATAAAGATCATCAAGCATCGCAGAATCCCCCAGCGACTCCCGAATTTTCAGCGCCCATTCATGCGCCGTCTCAAACACCGGCGCACGCTCCGCTTCCGGAATCGCCTCCGGCGCATCGCCCGGCTGCGCACCCGGTTTCATGCGCTCTTTGGGCACATGAACCAACAAATGCGACACCCGCACACCCGCCGGCTGCGTCATCTGCGCAGTCAGCCACGTACGTGCTTTTTCAAGCCGTTCATCAACCGCTTTGTCCCCAAATTTGACCTTGTTTTCAACCTCATCACGCAACAACGCACGCACCATGCCCTGCTTTCTCGCAAACGCCAGCGCACCGTCGTCCTGCGTAATCACGACTTCCGCATGCTGCGCCAGAACTTCCTGCTCCACCCACGCCTTGATCGCATCCTCACGCGTCAACTGCGCGTTCTCAGCCCAGAACGCCTCAAAATAGTCCGCCGACAAATCCCGCCCATTCACGCGCGCCAGCGGTTTTTCAACCCGCGCATGACTCACCACTTCGTAAGCTTCACGAGCATCAGGATGCGCAAGCGTTTTGTCCTTGCAGCCAATTAATAAACCCGTGGTGACAATCAAACTCGCCAGCCAGCACACACGCCCAACACTAAAAATCCTCATGAGCGCTCTCGTTGAATGAACAAACCCAATTTACTGATTTCTGAACCCGCACGAACCATCACAAACCCGGCGATCAACGCGATTAAGCCCGCGACATAATCTTTTTGAGCCAAAAACTCCACGCAGCGATAGAAAAAATACCCGCTCGCGAACATGAATCCCAACCCGATAATGTCGTAAATCAGTCCGCGCATTTTCTAAAACGCCTCGCAAAACAACCGATTACTGCACGAAAAACACTGCCCAGCCTGCGGCCACGCTCAACAAAACCAAAACAAATATCCGCAAGCCAGCTAGTCGTCGCACCCGCGTCTGCGCCATCGCAACCGTCGACAACTGCAAGCGACGCTGATCATATTCAAGGTTCATCGCCGGCACCACAATCATCATGTACACGACCATGCACCACACGAAAAACATCGAAACGGCCAGAAAACTCACCGCAATCTGCTCAGAACCACCAAAAGCAGCTCTAATTGTGGCTTGAATACCGGTATCGAAAAAAACCGCGTACGTAATCACGCAAAACAGCCACAACGACACCACAAACCGAGACACAAAATGCTGCTGATGACCGCTAAACATCGCCGCAACAGGCCGGCGACCACCGTTAGCGCCCTCTTCCAAACCAACAGACGCCAGGCTTTCGTGCTCAACTTCATCGGACTCCAACCGCGCCCCCGAAAACCAGTCCGTACCCATAACCAGGTACAAACCCACCAACCCGCACAACCATAATACGGCCAGCGGATCATCGAGCGCCAAATGATCTTCTTTAGGAAGCACCAAAAAAGCCGGCAACAAACTCCCAACAAAACCAATCTGCAACCAACCCGTCCGACCGATCCAAAATCCGACGGCCATCACGATCAACGGCAAAAAGTACGCTGCCAGAAACAACATCCGCGTATCGACGTAATTGAGTTCGGCAAGCGCGGCCCCAAGAAATAGCTGTGCCCAGATCGCAATCCCCGGCACCACCATCCACACAGACCGCTTATCCACCATTCACTCAACTCGCCAAATTACCTGCTCCGACTGACCTGCGCGAATCAGATCGATCTGCACAATTTCCGCGTCGCCCAACATCTTCCACGCACGCAAATAATCGTCCGGAAGCCGCTGCGGAACGCCGTTCAAATGCGTCACCACATCGCCAACCTGCACACTGGAACCGACCGCTTTTTGCGCCGCTGGACTGATCGCAACCAGCTCAAAACCAACAAACTTCTGCCCGGCATGAACCGCTTTTGTCTCAACCTGACTAAAAACATAACCCGGCCCACGCCCGATCAACTGATCAAGCGCTGCACGTTGAACTACGCCAGACTCAACCGAATCCTCCCCACGAACCTGTTGATTTTCATCATGTTTTGACACCAGAACATCAGGCCCTTTCGGCGGCGCATGAAACTCCGCTTCTGCGCCCGCAGGCACACTTCCCTGAACCTCGCTCGGCCCATCATCACTCTTTCCCGATTTCGATGTCGCACAGCCCGTCAAAGCAACGACCAACAGAACAGTCAAAAAAACCGATGTCCTGGAAAACAAACGCTCACGCATACGACTCTCTATTTTTATATTTTTTTTTAGAAACCTTTCAGGACTTCTCTACAAAACGCGTTGATCGTTTCATCAACGGCTCACTGACTCTCAAAAATCAAAACCAAACAAGGACAGCAAGCCATCCAAAAGCCCAAAACCACCGTCGACATCCGCCAGGCGATTTCCTCGCTTATATCCGCGCGGCGTATTCCACGTTCCACCGTCCGACGGCAAACCGCGCTTTTGCGCACTCTGATGCATCGTCTGCTGCAACGCCACCATCGTCTGAAGTTTCGCCTTCACTTCGCTACGCTCCGCGCACTGCAAACACCAGAACTCCTCTCCAAACGCCCAGGCAGAATACCGATTGATGGCCCGCTTGCAACCACTGCATTCCACATCCAACCGCTGCGGTCCGGTCCACGGCCGCACCGATTTGTCGGCACCACTCGCGCCAGATGGCTGCTCACCCCAGTCACTTTCCGTGCTCCAATCACCCGCACCGCCGCCAAAACCAACAGCGGGAGCAGTCGGCACCACAAACATTGCCGCACGCTCCCGCTGAAGTTTTTTTGCCTGTTCCCCCAACGCTTCGCGCTCAAAACCGTCGACCCAGATTCCTTTGCAGGCCGAACAACGGTCGAACTCCAACTCACCAAAACGCACAATGTGCATCCCGCGCCCGTCCACCGGACATCGAATCCCAAGACTGCGACTGCAAAGCCTGCAATCCACACGCCCACCCGCCTGCTCGACATTGCAATAACGACACAACGTCGGCAATTTCGCCGACGCATCCATTGAACTCTCGATCCCCCCGACATCAAAACGACCTGTCAGCAAAAGATCCAGCTCGCCCGAATCCAGCCACAGCCCTCCACACGCGCCACAGATGTCGATTTCGACCCCGTGACTCGTGCGCGTCATCATCGATTGCTTACAAATTGGACAGTCACGGGTGTTTTTCATAAACGCTCCA
>JBEBSM010000348.1:0-4108 GCA_040394315.1 Lujinxingia vulgaris | reverse complement strand
TGATCGTTTCCTGCTCCTCACGCGTATCACGGTCACGCATATCGCTGTCTAATCCAGCCAGCGCTGCCAGCGACTCATCAATCGCATCGTAAGAAATGTATCGAAAACTCGCCTCGAACAAGAGCTCGACGGCATCCTTCGATTCCTCCCGCTGAGACACAAGCTCATTGAAGATTTCTACCAGCCGACGCAATTCAATAACGTCCACACCGGCCAGAATATGCATCAAATAGACGCCGTCACGTGTCAGCGAAAAGCAATAATCCTTCGGCTCATCGGTTTCCCACACAACGCTATCGGTGCCATACAACACCATCCAGTGAGGATGAATCTGCACGGTTAACCGATCGTTTATCTCGAAGTAATCATAAAAAGAGGAACGAATTCCCTCGATCGCCTTTTCCACAACCGGATGCCCCGGAGGATAACCCGCCATAAGCGTACTCAAGCGCTCGATCGCTGCAAAACAACGCCGCGCCAGACGAACTTCCTCTTGCAATTCCGGTGTTATCTGGACTGCCCCTTCTAACTCGAGGTCTTCCTTGATCATACAGATTCTCCAAAGCGAACCTTGCTAAGCGCTCAATTTCCAAACATTTCCCTCGTCGCGACTTCCCCAATTTCTCGCGGCATGGTAGCCCATCTCGCCAAAAGCGCAAAGTTAACGTGCGCGAAAATTTACGTAATTTCATCACGTAAACTCCCTTATCCCTGTCCCTTTCGTATGCCGGTCCATGAATAAATTAGAACGACGTATCCTCTGGGGCATGATTTTCGGAATCGTAATCTATGCCGCAATCGGCCTACTCACCGATGCACGCGCACTGGCCGCCGAACTTCTTCACTTTCCACTCACAACGTTTCTTGGCGCACTCGCGCTGACGCTCGTCAATTATGGCCTGCGCTTTGTGAAATGGCATTACTATTTGAATCGACTCGGCTTTCGCGTCGCAATCCTCGACAGCCTGAACGTCTTTCTGGCCGGCCTGGCCATGTCCGTAACGCCCGGAAAAGTCGGCGAAGTACTCAAAAGCCTGCTTTTGCGCGAATCACACCAGATCCCCGCCGCACAAACCGCGCCAATCGTCATCGCCGAACGCCTCACCGATCTGCTCGGTCTATTTGTGATCGCAGCCTTCGGTGTCGCCAGTTTTGAATTCGGCCGGCCCGTATTTATCGCAAGCGTCGGCGTTGTTTGCGTCGCAATCCTGGTTTTGCAACAACCGCGACTCGTCCACCAGATCCTCAACCTCGTCGAACGCATGCCCGTCATCGGCTCCATGCGAAACAAACTCGACGAAGCCTACGCAAGCATGCAAAAACTCCTCACCCTACCCGTACTCGCTTGGTCAACACTGCTCAGCGTACTGGCCTGGTCGATGGAAGCACTCGCGTTTTTCTGGATTTTAACAACCCTTGGCGCAACCGACATGACGCTGTACCTGGCGTTTTTCATCTACGCCATCACCACCATCCTCGGCGCAGTCAGTTTTTTACCCGGCGGACTCGGCGTTACCGAAGGCAGCATGATCGGCGTTCTCCTACTACTCGGCTCATTTACCGCACGCTCCACAGCCGCTGCCGCCACCTATCTTATCCGCTTCGCAACCCTGTGGTTTGGCGTCCTTTTAGGCTTCATTGCACTACTCATTTTCCGCATTCGTCTGCGCAATCTTCACACTATAAATTCAGACAGTGCTGATGTAGAGTCAACGTCTTGACGCCATCCGCGTCACAAGCCTGTCGTGTGGCGTTTTTCACACCTTTTTGTGTAAAATTGAGTTAGAACCGAGCGAGAGCACCTGATGTCCACCCCTCTCAAGCAATGTCGCGTTTGTTCGCGACAATTCCTGGTCAAATTCCGCTATCAGATCGAACAAAGCGGCAGCGCTGTTACCTACTTCTGTAGTCAACAATGCCGTCAGCAAGAATCCACCGACCAGGGCATGGCGCAATGCGCCACCTGCAATACCACTTTCACACCCAAATATGCCTACCAACAGGCCACTTCGGGCGGAAAAGTCACGCACTTTTGTAGCATGGAATGCCGAACCCCCGCGGTCACCGAATACCGCCAGCGCTCCGTACAGGCCGAACGCGGCCCCATGCGCATCGCTATTCTCAACCAAAAAGGCGGCACCGGAAAAACCACAACGACCGTAAACCTTGGCATGGGACTCGCCCTGGCAGGACACCGCGTCCTCATCATCGACGTCGACAGTCAGGGACACGTTTCCATCAGCCTTGGCGTAGAAGGCACAAAAACCCTCTACAATATCCTCGTCGAAAACCTACCCCTTTCTCAGTGCACCATCTCCGCACGCCCCAACCTCGACATCCTCGTCGGCAACGAAACCCTCGCTGCCACCGAAATTTTCCTCGCCAGACGAAACGACGACCGCGACAAAGCACTGCGAAAAGCACTCCATCACGAACACTACTACGACTTCATCTTGCTCGACTGCGGACCAAGTCTATCGCAGCTCAACATGAACGACCTCACCTTTGCAGACCACCTCAACGTACCCGAATCCTGCGATTATTTGAGCCTTATCGGCGTCAAACAGGTCATGAAAACACTCAAAAACGTCAACCAGAACCTGCTCCACCCGATCAGCATTCTCGGAATCTTACCGACGTTTTACGACATGCGTAACAACATCAGCGACGAATCCGTCAAAACCCTCCAGGGCTACTTCCACGACAAAGTTCTGCCGCCAATCCGCGTCAATACACGTCTCAAAGAAGCTCCACGACACCAACAATCCATCTTCGAATACGCCCCAGAAAGCCGCGGCGCCACCGATTACGAACGTCTCGTTAGCTGGGTCGTCGAACAACATGAAAAAAGACTTCTTGCAGTAAGCTAACCTTGCAAGGTACAAAAAGTTACAGACCGCACGTGCATTTCTGCCGTTTTATCGGTTTCGTTCCACAAGCGCAGTTGACCACAGTACGATCGCTGGTTTACCATGCCTGTGATCCTATGCCTTGCCTCTGACGAACACGCCTTTTTCGGCAGATTCGTCTCTGTTCCACTCCTTCGAGATCCCCTACGGAGAATGCGTCCATGTTCCGCCTAAAAATCGCGCTGGCTTTCGTTTTATTGGTCTCAGTACTTGTTGGGACGACCTACATAACCATCCAAAAACAACTCGGCTCAACACTTGAGTCCGACGCTGCAATGTCTCTGCAACGAGCCAGTCTCGTCGCAGAACAATCCAGCCGCCTGGATGAATTCTCGCTCCTCGAAAAAGCGCGCTTTGTAGCCGCCCGACAAGAACTCCACCACGCCATGACCGCCGAATACGAAGGCGACCTGGCCGAATACGAACGACACATGCAGGTCCACCGCTGGCTTGAACGCGATCAAATCGCCTTCACCGAACTCAAACCTGCCCAGGACCGAAACCTAGACCGCAATCTCATGCAGCGTGAACCACACGCACCCGAGCTCTTCACCGCCGTCGACGCTTCCGGCCGAGGCGTCGCAACACTCGGAAAAGACCTGCTCTCCTGGTTCGGCGATAACGTCGCAAAAACACACCCCATCATCCTCGACGTCATGAACAAAGGCGAAGCTCGCACCGACGTCTGGCTCTGGTCCTACAACCCAACCGACGCCAAACAACTCTACGTCGTTGCCATCGCACCCGTCCGCGCTTCACCAAACTCACCCGTTCTCGGCGTAATTATCCTCGGAAACGCTATCAACAACGGTGTTGCGCTCAGCAAGCAGGCTCAACTTACCAATCCGTCAACCAAAAGCCTCTCCCAACCAAGCCGCGCCGCCGACCTCGCCCCCCAGGTCGCAATCTTTCACGACTCAAAGATCTACGGCTCGACCTTCAACCCGACCCTGCAACGCGCACTCTCCGACGCGCTCTTGTCCGACGCCACCAAAATCAACGACACGACCGCCAACAACTCCATTTCCATCGAACTCGACGGAAAACCCTACAACGCTCTCGTTCGCTACTTCAGCAACAACAGCAACGCAGAAACACCAGCCGGACTCATTTTACTCAGTGATTCCCAAGCAATCCAAAGCCCCGTCGGCAAAGCACAATCCACCAACCTATCCGCCGCCGCCGCAGTTTTGGTCATC
>JBEBSM010000347.1:0-4110 GCA_040394315.1 Lujinxingia vulgaris | reverse complement strand
GATGATTACTATACAAGTGCGCATCCCCAAGTGTGTGCACGAATTCGCCGACCTCCAAATCACAGACCTGGGCTATCATGGCGGTGAGCAGTGCGTAGGATGCGATGTTGAACGGAACGCCGAGGAAAATGTCGGCGCTGCGCTGGTAAAGCTGGCAGGATAATTTGCCGTTTGCGACGTAAAACTGAAAAAGCGCGTGGCAGGGCGGCAGTTTCATGTTTTCGATATCACTCACGTTCCAGGCGCTGACGATCAGGCGGCGCGAGTCTGGATTGGTTTTGATCGCGTGAACGACCTGGGCAATCTGGTCGATTGTGTCGCCGGAAGGCGTTGGCCAGGAGCGCCATTGCACGCCGTAGACGGGGCCGAGGTCGCCGTTTTCGTCGGCCCACTCGTCCCAGATTTTGACGCCGTTTTCGCGCAGGTAGGCGATGTTGGAGTCGCCGCGCAAGAACCACAAAAGCTCGTGGATGATCGAGCGGAAATGCAGTTTTTTGGTGGTGACCGCCGGAAAACCGGCGGCCAGATCGAAGCGCATCTGGTGGCCGAACACGCTGAGTGTGCCGGTTCCGGTGCGATCTTCTTTGCGCGTGCCGTTTTCGAGCACGTGGCGCATCAAATCGAGGTAGGGTTTCATGTTAGAAAAATCTCAGGCTTCCGGGCCAAAACCAATGATCAGATAACCGCCGGATTTCTCGTCTTTTTTGAGTTCGAGCAAGCCGCGGCGTTCGGCGTCTTCGAGCAGGTCGCTGAAGTTGCGGTAGCCGAAGAAGGTTTCGGAGAAGTGCGGCCGTTTGCGCTTCAGGGTTTGTTTGACCATGGAACCCCAGAGGTTTTCGTCGCGCTCGCGGAACAGGGATTCGGCGGTGTCGAGTACGATGTCGAGCGCTTCTTCCTGGCGACCGGTTTCATCGGCCTTGGTGGTGGCTTTGGGTGAACGGGCGCGATCGGCCGGGGTCGTTGCGGCCTCGGACGTTGTAGCGCTGTCGCGCAACGAAGCGCCGCGGCCGGCTTTGGTGACGGTCGTGTCGGAACGTTTTGGATCGCGCTCACGAGAAGGCTCGTCTTTCTCGGTCGTCGTCGCAGCGTCGGTCGTTGCGGTAGCGGTTGCTGCCGTGCGATCTTTTGAGGCTACGCGGGTGCTGGACGAGCCGGAGGAACGACGGTCTGTTTTTGGGGCGTGCTTGCGTTTTTCGCGGACCAGATCGTCGTAAAAGATGTATTCGTCGCAGTTGTCGATCAGCAGATCACTGCTGGAGTTTTTGACGCCGACGCCGATTACTTTTTTGTTGTTTTCGCGCAATTTACTGACGAGCGGCGAAAAATCGCTGTCGCCGGAAATGATGACGAACATGTCGACGTGGGATTTGGTGTAACAAAGATCGAGGGCGTCGACGACCATGCGGATGTCTGCGGAGTTTTTTCCGGAGTACGAAACGTGTGGGATCTCGATGAGTTCAAACGATGTTTCGTGCATGACTTTTTTGTAGGATTTGTAACGATCCCAGTCAGCATAAGCTTTTTTGACGACGATATTGCCTTTGTCGAGCAATCTTTCCAGTACCAGATGGATGTCAAATGTGTCGTATTTGGCGTCTCTTACGCCGATGGCTACGTTCTCGAAGTCAGAAAATATTGCAATATTGGGGGCGTCCATAGGACCTACTATTCCGTGTTGGTTTGGGTATGTATCGGATGTCATACCTCGTTGTAAACGCGTCTCAGCGCGCGTTCATCAACGGATGACTGTGCGGGCAGACATAACGCATATAGGATCGCTTGCCAAGAAGCATCACGCTTGCCAAAAGCCGGTTTGCAGTGGCAAAACCTCCGTGGATTGCACCGGGCCGAAAAAAATCAGTGGAAACACGTAGCCATCAAATGAAGAGGAATCCATGTCCCTACTTGGTCTAGACCCTAAAAATATCGAGCGTGCACGCAGCGCGGCTATTGCAATTGCAGACGTCATGGACGGTTTTATTCGCGCTCGAACGACCAGCGCGCTCGAACGAACGACGCTGCGATTGTATGGTATTGACGGTGTAGGTACGGACGATATTCCCGTTCCGAATCTTTTTGTGGACGCGGTAATCGAGCAGGGACTGCTTGCGGAAGGTGTTACACGCACGCTTGCGCGAGCAATGGCGCATACGGGGCGAGATGCGCAGACGGTTGCGGATGCGGTTGCGGGGGGGCAACTTAGGATTCAAGATCTTCCGATGATCGATGAAAACGAAGTCCGGGAAATTGGGGATAAGCTTGCGGCCGACGCAGTCGAGCGCGTTCGTAAAAACCGGCAAACGCGCGATGATTATCTGGCGCGTTATGAAAAGCGTCCGACGCCGCTTCATTATGTAATCGTTGCGACCGGTAATATTTACGAGGATCTGGTGCAGGCCAGGACGGCTGCGCGGCAGGGTGCGGATATTATTGCGGTGATTCGTTCGACCGGTCAGAGCCTGCTGGATTTTGTGCCTTATGGGCCGACGACGGAAGGTTTTGGCGGGACGTACGCGACGCAGGCAAATTTTAAGATCATGCGCGAAGGTCTGGATGAGGTTGGCGAAGAACTCGGCCGATATATTCACTTGTGCAATTATTGCAGTGGTTTGTGTATGCCGGAAATCGCGGCGATGGGTGCGATTGAGCGGCTGGATGTGATGCTGAACGACGCGCTTTATGGGATTTTGTTTCGTGACATCAATCCGCAACGCACGTTTGTGGACCAGTATTTTAGTCGCATGATCAATAGTTTTGCGGGGATTGTTATCAATACCGGCGAAGACAATTATTTGACGACGGCCGATGCTGTAGAAGCAGCTCATACCGTGATTGCAAGCCAGTTTATCAATGAGCAGCTGGCGCTGCGCTCGGGTTTGCCGGAAGAGCAAATGGGTCTTGGGCACGCGATGGAAATCGATCCGGCGCTTGAAAACGGTTTTTTGTTGGAGCTTTCTCAGGCGCAGTTGTCGCGCGAATTATTTCCAAAGGCGCCGCTTAAATATATGCCGCCGACGAAGTATATGACGGGAAATATTTTTCGTGGACACATTCAGGATGCGATGTTCAACCTGATTGGCGCGTGGACGCATCAGGGAATTCAGTTGCTCGGGATGATGACGGAAGCCATGCATACGCCGCATATGGGCGACCGTTATCTGGCGATTGAAAACGCGCAATATGTCATGAACATCGCGCGGGATCTGGGCGAGGAGATTGAGTTTAAGGCGGGTGGCAAGATTCAGACGCGGGCGCAGACTGTGCTCAACGATGCGGCTGAATTGCTTGAGAAGGTTCAGAACGACGGGATGTTTCAGGCGCTCGAGCAGGGAACGTTTGCGGATGTTTTCCGGCCGTGTACGGGTGGACAAGGTCTGGGCGGCGTGTTCTTGAGACCGGCTGTTTATTACAATCCGATCGAAACCGGCCTGCGGAAAGGGTTGGGGCTGGAAGTCTGAGCTTTTTGAGTTCAGGTGAAGGAAGAAGGAAAAGCACACCAAAGGCCTTGCGCGAAGACGCGAAGAACGCGAAGGCGCGCGAAGAAAAGCAAAGGTGTGAAGGTTGGGTGGGGCGCGTAAACATTGGTGATCGCGGTTGTTTCATAAGGAAAAGTCCTCGATGTCGTGGATATCGAGGGCGGTTGCAGGTGTGGCAAGGGCGATCACGTCGTGATCACGGGTCGTCAAAAGTGGTGGATAGGTAATGCGCTGGTTGGGCGAGTGCGGAAAAGTGGTGGATAGGTGATGCGCTCGTGATCACGGGTCGTTCAAAGTGGTGGATAGGTGATGCGCTGGTTGGACGGGTCGTGCAGTTTTTTGGGTGCGTGATGTCCACGTTTTTGGGGGGAAACTGGAAAATTGGTGTTTTTTTACACCGGGGTGGGCAATCCATCGTCGGTCCAGCCGGCCAGTTTGGATGTGCAGTGCGGGCAGCGGCGGGCGTTGAGGGGGATTGCGGTTTTGCAGAATGGGCAGTCTTCTTCGGTGACGGCTTCTTCGCGTTTGGTGAGTCTGTTGACGCCGCGGACCATGAAGAAGACGGCGGCGGCGATGATCAGGAAGTTGATGACCGAGTTGATGAGAACGCCGTAGCCTACGACGACGGCGCCGG
>JBEBSM010000346.1:0-4163 GCA_040394315.1 Lujinxingia vulgaris | reverse complement strand
CCCTGTCCTTGCATCGCATCGCAGGCTTTGTCGACGAGATTCATCAAGACAAGTTCGAGTGCTTTGGGATCGATGCGAATTGGCACATCAGCATCGGGTGTTTCCACGACAAACTCGATTCCCTCGCCTATTACGCCGCGCAATAATTCTTTGGTGTCCTCGACGACCGCATTGAGGTTCAGCACAACGGGTTCCGTGCGCGGCTTGTGCGAGAACTGCATGATTTTGTTGATCAAACTGCCGCCTAACGCGGTTTTATCGTCGATTTTCTCCAGATACTGAATAACTTTGTTCACGTCTCCATCGTCCAGCAATTCTTGGACCGCGAGGTGGCTGTAACCGTGAATGATGGTCAGCAGATTATTAAAATCGTGCGCGACCGTGCTGGTGAGTTTTCCGATCAGATAGAGTTGTTTTGCGTGCAATTCACGCGTTCTTTTTTCCTGATCTACGTCATCAGCCACCGTCGGATCGAACGCTCGCAACGCGCGGTAGGCTGCGCACTCCAGCAACTTCAAAACGGTGCGGCTTGAGTATTCGATGGTTTTACTGACCGGTCGGATAATGCAATCATCGATTCCGGCTCGCATGGCATCCAGAACCGGCTCAACGCAATGCTCGTTGGGAACGAAGATAATCGGACATGAGCTGTCGGCCCGCATGCGCGTCATGACATCGTCGAACTCAGCCCAGGCAACGGGCGCCAAGACAATTGCGAGAACGGGCGGTTGTTCGATCAGCACGTGTGTAAGCGCTTTCAGGCCAGAAACGGTGAGGATAATGCTACCGGAAAACTCATGCTCAAGGTACGCCCTTATCGTTTTGTGCTCGGTTTGAGCATCTTTGACGACGAGAATTACTTTATCAACGAACATGGTTCACCTTCAGTGAGTTTGGATACGACGTGTTTATTTGTTTTTTGCTGAAAGAGTTCTCTCAAATACAATCAACGTCATAAAAAAACTCAAAAACCTTGGAGCAGTGACCATACATGATCAACAAAAGCTGTGCATCATGATCCCTTCAATTCCTATCTATGTTGCGTCGGGTGGAGCGAGCCGACGCTTCGGCAGCGAGAAAGCACGGGCTTTATTGCCGGATGGCCGCACGCTGCTCGAACACGTTGTTGAAAAACTGCAACCGCTTGCCAGTAATATTACAGTGGTTGCGGATCGGGCCGACAAATACACCGATCTCCAACTGCGAACGATCGCCGATCAAAGACCCGGACTTGGTCCGTTGGCCGGACTTGAGGCTGCGCTGCTGGATGCTGGCGATGCGACCTGGATATTTTATACCTCATGCGATTTCCTGGGATTTGATACACAATGGATCAAACAATTATGGAACGCGCGTTTGCCCACCTCGCTTGCCGTTGTTTTTCAATCGCAGCCCTCGGATGGTCTGGAATTTGCGCGCTGGGAACCTGTTTTTGCGCTTTATCACACGCGACTTCTTGGTGCGGTGACGTGTGCGCTGAACGAAAACCGGCTGGCATTCTGGCGATTATTAGAGGCGGTTTCGGCCCAGGCGGTTGCTGCTCCTGAAGGTTGGGGAAATGCAGTTTCCATCAATACACCGGCTGACTTACAGACATTTTTGCAACAAAACTCTTGAGCAGAACATGCTACACTGCACAACAGGCTAACACCTAACATACGGATACCATTCATGTTTTCCAGACCTGAGTTTATCATTGAATAAAAACCAACATATTCACGACGTTGCCATTGAGCGAATATCGGGCGGTGACCGTGCGCTGGCATCGGATGTTTTATCGGTAGAAGAACCGCTTGAAATCCGGCTGGATTTTGAGCTGGCCGGCAAACGTGCACAAAAAAGTATTTCCATAACGATGCGCACGCCGGGCGAAGATTTCGAACTGGCGGCCGGTTTTTTGTTTACGGAAGGGATCGTGCGTAATCGCGCGGATATCGCGTCAATCCAGTACTGTAAATCGCCGGAATCCGAGGAGCACAGCCCGAATATTGTGCGTGTAGAGCTGGAGCCGGGCGTGGAGTTTGACGCGGTGAAACTCCACCGAAACTTTTACACAACTTCAAGCTGCGGTGTTTGTGGCAAGGCCAGTCTGGACGCGATTCGCCAGCAGGGGTGTCCGGAAATTTCTGACAGCGGTCCGAAGATTCAAAGCAAACTCGTGCACGGATTGCCGGAAATGCTGCGCAACGTGCAGCGAACCTTCGATCTGACCGGCAGCCTGCACGGCTGTGGCCTGTTTACGCCCGAGGGTGAACTCGTGTACGTTTTTGAGGATGTCGGCCGCCACAACGCGCTCGACAAACTGATTGGCCATGCAATGCTCAACGGCGTCGACTGGTTGGCGAACAGCCTGCTGGTTTTGAGCGGTCGCATCAGTTTTGAGCTTGTGCAAAAAGCACTGATGGCCGGAATTCCGCTGATCGCAGCGGTCGGTGCGCCGTCGACACTTGCGGTGGAGCTGGCGCGCGAACACAACATGACGCTGCTTGGGTTTGTGCGCGACGATCGATTCAACATTTATACTTCGCCGTGGCGAATTCTATAATTTTTCACTCAGGTAAAATCCATGTCTGATTCCTCTGATTCATCCAAAACGCCAGATAATAAGCCAGCTTACAAGAAGGCCGCAGGCGGTATGGATGCGGTCTTTTCGTCCATGCGCTTCGCGCTCGATCACGGGCCCGTTCGCACAACGCGCGCGCTCTGGCGAGTGAATCAACCGGATGGTTTTGATTGCCCGGGTTGTGCGTGGCCGGATCCGAAAGATCCGGGGATGGGCGAATTCTGTGAAAACGGCGCGAAAGCCGTTGCGGATGAGGCGACGACGCGCACGGTAGATCCACATTTTTTTGCCAGATGGACGCTCGAAGATCTGCGTGCGCAATCCGATTATTGGCTCAATCAACAGGGCCGGCTGACGCATCCGATGGTGAAACGCCCGGGAAGTGATCGTTATCAACCCATTCGCTGGAACGAAGCGTTTGCGATGATCGGCGCAGAACTCAATGCGCTGGATTCGCCGGATGAAGCGATTTTTTACACATCCGGGCGCACGAGCAACGAAGCTGCGTTTTTGTATCAGCTGTTTATCCGCATGTTTGGCACGAATAATCTGCCGGATTGCTCAAATATGTGCCACGAATCCAGTGGCGTGGCGATGAACGAGAGTATTGGCGTTGGAAAAGGCACGGTTTCGCTCGAGGATTTCGAGCTGGCCGACGCGATTTTGATATTCGGCCAGAATCCCGGCACGAATCATCCGCGGATGTTGAGCAGTCTACAGAGTGCGAAAAAGAAGGGTGCAACGATTGTCAGCGTCAATCCGCTCAAGGAAGCAGGTCTGGTTTCATTCAAACATCCCAAGCATGTTTTGAGCGGCGCGACCGATCTCACCGACATGTTTTTGCAGGTTCGCATCAACGGCGACGTGGCGCTTTTGAAAGGCATCATGAAGGAGCTTCTGGCCGAAGAAGAATTGCGGCCTGGCGAGGTTTTTGATCATGGTTTTATCAAGGAACACATGGATTTGATGATTTTATTGCGAATCTAAAGACAGCGGACTGGGACGAAATCGTTGCGCAGAGCGGTATTTCTCGTGAAGATATCCGTGCAGTGGCAGAAATAATCATGCGTTCGGAACGCATGATTATTTGCTGGGCGATGGGTTTGACGCAGCACAAAAATGCGGTCGCAAACATTCAGGAAATCATCAATCTACTCTTGTTGCGCGGTTCGATCGGTAAGCCTGGCGCGGGTGCTTGCCCGGTTCGCGGCCACAGCAATGTGCAGGGCGATCGCACGATGGGGATCTGGGAAAAAATGCCAGAAAAGTTCATGGATAATCTGGCCAAAGAGTTTGATTTTGAGCCACCGCGTAAACATGGATTTGATACGGTCGAGGCGATCAAAGCGATGCACGAGGAGCGCGCGTACGTGTTTTTTGGCATGGGCGGCAATTTCTTGAGCGCAACGCCAGATACTGATTTTGTGGCCGAAGCGCTTAAAAAATGTCGATTAACCGTGCAGGTTTCCACCAAACTCAACCGCTCACACCTGGAATGCGGCGAAACGGCGTTGATTTTGCCGTGTCTTGGGCGCACGGAAAAGGATATTCAGGCAGGCAGGCCGCAGTTTGTGACGGTTGAAAACTCGATGGGTGTTGT
>JBEBSM010000345.1:0-4203 GCA_040394315.1 Lujinxingia vulgaris | reverse complement strand
GGCGTGTGGACAGGCGATGGCTACCTCTCAGAGAAGGGAGCGGTCTAGTATTGGTGCGGGTTTGCGTGCGTTGCTGGCGCAGGCTCGGTGCGTGTTTGGCGAGTCGATTCGACAGCTAGTGCGGCGGCGTGGGCGGCCTGAAAGGCGTGAACGACTGATACGAGATGTTCGAGTTGTTCTTCAAGTTTGTCGGGAGGAGCGCCGGTGTAGATTTCGGAGTAGCTGAGGCCGTTGCGGTGGCAAATCCAGCGCTGGCCGTAGCGGCGCATGGAGTGGACTGCGGATTGTACGTCGGGGCGAGAGAAGAGTTTGTGGGCGGTCGGGCTGTCGACGCGACGGATGTGAATCTCGTTGTCGATGTGCGGGATGTTGCAGCGCACGCTTGAAGTGAGTGGGATAAAGGGTGTTGCGTAAAATTCGATCTTGGGTGGAATGCAGCTTCCCATGCGGAGTTCGTAGACGAGGTGGGGTAACTGAAATCCGCGTCCGCCGGAGCGAAGCCAGCCGTATTTGACGTAAATCCGGATGGGGACGCCGTGGTAATCACCGGTGGTGGTGGCGCCGACCATGAGCGGTATGCCCATGGAGTATTGCAGGCCGTGCTTGCGAGCGAAGGTTTTGAGTCCTCGTGGCATCGCCGCGAAAAGCAGAATGCCGAGGATTAGAGATGCAGCAATGCAAAACATGTAGCTCATTTCAAACCTCGCTTGAAAACGGATTGGTTGAACGAACCTGCGCTTTAGTAGTACTGACGGATGCGTGAATAGTAGGAAGCGTTTGGAGCGATTGTCAATGCGTTGTTGACGTGGTGTCCGCTGAAAATTTGGTTGAGGTAGATTGTATGCGTGTGGCTGTTTTTAGTACGAAATCTTATGACGAACGCTTTTTGAACGCTGCCAATGTGGCGCACAAGCACGAAATGGTGTTTTTCGAGGCGCGCCTGTCCACGGAAACAAGCGTTTTGGCGGCCGGCTTTGATGCGGTCTGTGTTTTTGTAAATGACACGCTCGATCGCGCGGTCCTTGAGCAGCTTGCCGAAGGCGGCGTGAAGCTCATCGCACTGCGGTGCGCGGGGTTTAACAACGTCGATCTGACTGCGGCGAAAGAGTTTGGGATGACGGTTGCGCGCGTGCCGGCTTACTCACCGTACGCAGTGGCCGAACACACGCTGGCTCTGATTATGACGCTCAACCGCAAGACGCATCGCGCGTACGCGCGGGTTCGCGAGATGAACTTCGCGCTGGACGGGCTGCTGGGTTTTGATCTCAATCAACGCACGGTCGGTGTGATCGGGACAGGCAAAATCGGCGAAGTATTTGCGCGGATTATGCAGGGTCTTGGATGCAAGGTTGTGGCCTACGATCCGTATCCAAGCGAGGCTTGCAAGGCGATGGGCGTGGACTATGTCGCGCTCGACCACTTGTATGAAATGTCCGATATTATCAGTCTGCATTGCCCGCTTGCGCCCGAAAGCAAGCATCTGATTGATGCCAAGGCTGTCGCGCAGATGAAGCGTGGCGTGATGTTGATCAATACGAGTCGCGGCGCGCTGGTCGATACGCGCGCAATGATCGAGGGCTTGAAATCCGGTCAAATTGGCTATCTCGGATTGGATGTGTACGAAGAGGAAACCGAGCTTTTCTTTGAAGATCTCTCGGAGCGCGTGATCCAGGACGACGTGTTTGCGCGGTTGCTGACCTTTCCAAACGTCGTAATTACCGGTCACCAGGGCTTTTTCACCGAAGAAGCGCTGACGAATATCGCGCAGACAACGCTCGAGAACGTGGCTGCTTTTGGTGGCGGCCAGGGAACGTTGCACGCGGTCAACGCTTGAGTACAAAACGATGAGCACGGGATTGTTGGCGGCGCTGGCGTTTTTGCCAATCGCGGTGATTTTGGGGCTGATGCTGGGGCTCGGGCAATCGGCCGCGCGGGCAGGCGTTGCCGGGCTTTTGACGACGCTTGTACTTGTGTGGACGGCTTTTGACTTTACCAGCGTTGCCGGAATCGACAGCCGCTGGGTGGGTAGCACCGGCTCGTTTGCGGAAGCTGTGTTTTCGTCGGCTACGATTTTGTGGATCATCTTTGGCGCGCTGTGCCTGCATCAATTGCAGGTGCGCAGTGGGGCTATCGACGTGTTGCGCAGCGGACTTAGTTCGTTGAGCACTGATCCGCGGGTCGGCGCGTTGCTGGTGGCCTGGTTTTTTGGTCTATTTTTGGAAGGCGCCGCAGGTTTTGGCACCCCCGTTGCGCTCGCTGCACCGTTTTTGGTGGGCATGGGGTTTCGGCCGGTGCAGGCCGTGACGATGGTACTCATCGGACATTGCGTGGGCGTTTCGTTTGGCGCCGTCGGCACACCGGTAATCGCCCAGATGAGCGTTGTGGATTTTACCGGACTGGAGCTGTCGCGTGCGATTTCGGTTTATTCGGTGCTGATCGGCGGCGTCATGTTGGTGATCGTCGCGATCATGGCGCACCGTGCTATTCGGGCTGAAGATCCTGAAAAAATGCCGGTGAAACATGCACCGTTCTGGCCGCTGGTCGTGGCTGCGGGCGTGTGTTTTCTGGTGCCGATGTACGCAATTGCACAGACCATTGGCCCGGAACTACCCACGCTTGGCGGAGCGCTGCTGGGCGCGATCGCTTTTGTTGGCTTGCTGACGGTGTGGCGTCGAATCTTTAAAGTAGAATCTACAAGTGTTCGAGACGCAATTGGTGAAAGTGAAGGTTTAGGTGTTGTGAAGATATTGCGCGCCGCATCACCCTATCTCGTTGTAATCATTCTAATACTAGCAACTCGCCTACTCAGCCCTTTGCAGGTTTTTACAAGCGGGTGGGTGTGGCAGTGGGAGTATGCGGCGCGGTTTACGGGTAAATTTGAGCCGCTTTATCATCCGGGAACGCTTCTGGTGCTGGGTTTTCTGGTGGGTGGATTCGTTCAAAAAGTACCCATGCGACAGGTGTTCGATGCTGGGCGGGCGGCGCTGAAACAACTCGTGCCGGTGGCCGTTGCGTTGCTGGCGATGCTGGCGATTTCTCGGTTGATGGTGCACGGTGGATTGATCGCGGTGCTGGCCGATACCGCCGCTGGAGCCGCCGGGGGGGCGTGGCCGTTGTTTGCGCCGGCGGTGGGAACGTTGGGTGGGTTCATTACGGGATCGGCTACGGCCTCCAATATTTTGTTCACGGATTTTCAGCAGGCTGCCGCGGCTCGTTTGGGGTTTGCGGAGCTGCCGTTGTTGGGTGCGCAGGGGTTTGGGGCGGCCGGGGGAAATATGGTAGCGCCGCATAATATCATTGCGGGTTGTGCAACGGTTGGGATTAGCGGGGAGGAGGGGAAGATTTTGCGGCTGACGCTCAGTGCGGCGGTTTTGTATGTGGTGTTGGGAGGTGTAGTGGCGTGGTTTTTGGTTTGAGGGTGGGTGGGGCGGAGGGAAAGGCAAAAAGAAAAGCCTCGCGCGAAGACGCGAAGGACGCGAAGAAAAGCACGGGAAAGGTAAGGATGGGCTTGGTTGGGGTGACGTCTCAGAGATGGTGGCGGGCCAGGGTTGGTGCGGGTTTTGGGAGGTTGTGATGAGTGTAGGGAAGAGAGTGGCGCGGTGGTGGAATCGGGTGTTGGGGCATGGTTGGACGGTGGTGCCGGCGGTGCGACATGATCTGGGGGGTGGGTTGCGGGCGCCGGAGGCCGAGGGGTGGCGGACGGTGATCGACGATACGCGGGTGGGGCCGGTGACGTTGTCGGGGTTGTATCGGGCGGAGCCTGGGGCGCGGGGGTTGGTGGTGGTGTTGCATGGTCTGGGAGGAAATGTGACGCGGTCGTATTGTGTGACGGCGGCGCGGGCGGTGGCGGCGGAGGGGTTGTCGTGTTTGCGGTTGTCGATGCGGGGGGCGGATGATGTGGGCAATGATATTCATCATGCGGGGTTGATTTCGGATGTGGGGGCGGTGTTGCGGGACCCGGCGTTTGCGCATTACGAGGATATATATTTGATGGGGTATTCGTTGGGTGGTCACGTGGCGTTGCGGGCGGCGGTGGATCCGGTGAGCGAGCGTTTGCGGGGTGTTGTGGCGATTTGTCCACCGGTTGATCTGAGGGCGGTGCAGCGTGCGTTGGATACGCCGGGGCGGTTTGTTTATCGGCACTATATCTTGAAGGGGCTCAAGGAAATGTATCGGGGGGTGGCTGCGCGGGGGGAGGTTCCG
>JBEBSM010000344.1:0-4224 GCA_040394315.1 Lujinxingia vulgaris | reverse complement strand
TTCCTACATAACGCTGGCAAAGCTCGCTCACACGCGCGCTATCATCCAACATCAAATACAAATCCAGCAACCCTTCCAGTGTTTTTGGAGCGGGTTCCCGCTTAAATGACCATTCCAACCAGGGCAACGCATCCTTCGTACGCCCTTCGCGCGCAAAAGCAGTTCCCAATAATAACATATCGGAAGCACTCAGGGTATCGACAGGATAACGCGACAACTCTTTGACGACCTGTTCGTAATTCTTGCCGTTCAACGCAGCCTGCGCACGCTCACGGGCTTCCTCAAGCTTAGGAAGCTCTTCTACGCCTTCGCTAACCACAACTTCGTTTGGCTTTGCGCTCTCGACGCCACGGTCAATAATCACGTCCGTTTTGACCGCTTCGGTAGCACCGTCCGCTTTCGGCTCTTTCATACCCAGATCGATGACCGCATCGGCCTCATTACCCTCGGTATCCTGCCACTCGGGACCTTCAAAATAACGCGTTAACTTCTGGACGCTCCGATGAACCGGCACGTAAGGCTCGCCGCATACGAATCCCTCGATCTGACCGACGCTATAGCTCCGAAGCTTCATTTCCTCTAATCGCACCTGCACGACACGCGTCGACTGCGAGGGCTTCTTACTCAGTTCCATAAAACAACCAAAAAACGCGTACGCGAGTTGAGGCTGCTTCAGATGCTGGTCATACAAAACCCCGAGATTGATATACGTCAGCGGGTTTTTGGGATCCATCTGTTGCGAAATCATCAGATAGGATTCGGCATCGAACGGCAATCCCGCGTACATCAGTGCTGTCCCGAGATTGTTATATACCGGCTGCGGATCATCGGTGTGTTTTAACAAAAACTGATACACACGAACGGCACGCGCGTAATTACTGGTTTGTACGTAAAACGCGGCAAGATCGGTGGCGACATCTACCCCACCGCCATAGCGCAACGAGAGGCTGTAATACCGCTCAGCAGTGGCAAAGCTACCGATACGCGTCGAAGCAAGGGCTGCGCGATGATAGAGTTTCCAATCATGCGCCCCCTCGACCATTTCTTCTTCGTAATAACGCAGCGCCGCGCTGTAATCACCCGCTTCAAACGCGCGGTCACCCAGTCCACCGGGATGCGAGTACGACGGCGCCAAAACCAGCAAAAAACCACAAATCAGACCGTACCACGCCAAACGTTGCACTTTACTGCTCAAAATTTCTCTCATTATTGACTACGGGGATACGTTCCGTTGCGCTTCATCTCGGTTTCCATGTTGGCAGCCCAACGATACTCACGCGCGGTCATCTCGGGGAAAAACACCTTCACGGAACTCACGACCCGTACCATTTCCTCCGAATCTTTCTTCTGCTTACTTTGATGAAACTGAACCTTGAACTCGCGGAACTTGCGATCCAACGCCTGACGCGCGGCATTTTCCGTTGGTTCGAGCGACCGCATTTCTTCCGGGATTCCTTCGACACCGGCTTCCGCCAATAGAGCGCGCGTCTCAAGCATGCGCAAGTAACCGTCAAACAAATTACGGTTCTCGACATCTTGCTTTTCAATCAAATCGATACCACGCGCATACGTTGCTCGAGCCTGCCGCATACAATCGACTTCACCGATGCAGCTAACCTTGACATCCACTACCGGCAGTTCATTCATGCTGAATTCAGTCTGACCTTTCGCTCCGGAATCTTCTTCGCCGCCAAAAATCATCCAGCCGACCATTCCTACTACAAGCACAAGCCCGACAACGACCAGCAACGGGTTTGTCTTCTCCGGTTCGGTACCGGCGGCGTTGATACGCTCATAATCAGTTGCCGGACCAACATAGTCTTCGTCCTGCGTAGCCTCTTTACTCTGCGCAATTTCATCCCAGGAAACGATACCGGCATCATTGGTTCGCGGAGCAGGTCCACCTTCCTTAGGTGATCCACCGGGCATACTTCCAAAGCCGCCGCCGCTATCACCCATGTTACCAAAGCTGCCTGCGCCCTGACCCGGACTGCCGCCCATGTTACCAAAGCTACCAGCGCCCTGACTTGGACTGCCGCCCATGTTGCCAAATCCGCCAGCGCCCTGACTTGGACTGCCGCCCATGTTGCCAAAGCTACCAGCGCCCTGACCCGGACTGCCGCCCATATTACCAAATCCGCCAGCGCCCTGACCTGGACTGCTGCCCATGTTACCAAATCCGCCAGCGCCCTGACCTGGACTGCCACCCATATTGCCAAATCCGCCAGCGCCCTGGCCTGGACTGCCGCCCATGTCGCCATAGCCACCAGGATTCGGTGATTGGCTCGCTGGACGTTTTGCCGCGTAATCCGAACGAAACCGAAACCACAACTGGCCGATGTGTAAAACGGCTCCATCATACAGTTCGGTATCGCCCTGAACCGGCACTCGTTCGATCGCCGTCAGACCACCGCGCGAGAGTGCAACGAGACGAAAAGATCCCCGACCATCGTGTGTAATTATCGCGTGCTGACGCGAAACGGTGGGATGATCCAGAACAAAGTCGGAGCTTTTGTCTCGACCGATTGAAATCGATTGCGCATCAAATGGAAACTTCTGAAGGTTGCCATTCTGCTCGTATTCAAGCCAGAACGTGGCCATGACGGTTTAACCTTGTGTTAATGGTTGTCGAAGAAACGACATAATTGAAATTGAAGGCTACGCAAACGGTTCTATACGACAAAATCGTTTATTCTTGATTCTTGATTTTCAAAACCATCGCACCAATAACGATCAAAACGACCGCACCAAAAATGAACATCAGAGGAAACAAGATCTTAACAGCTGCCTGACTTGCGGCTTTTTCAATTTTGGCCGTTCGCTTGTTTCGAATCGTATCGATCTGAATTTCCAAAACGTTCGCAAGCGGCGTACCACGCTTCTCCGACTGCAAGATTGCGCCAACCATCGAGTTCAAATACTCCGACTTGACGCGATCACACAGATTGATCAACGCATCGGCACGTGCCGTACCAACACGCATCTCCTGCAATACAACACCGAGTTCCTGGACCATTGGATCATCAGGGTTTTGAATCTGTCCACGCGTTACCACGCGATCGAGCGCCGTCATAAAGTCCAGACCTGCGCGCATCGACAATACCAGAAGATCAAAGGTGTAGGGCAATCGACGATCGATTTCGATCAGTCGTTCATTAATCGCACTGCTCAGGCTTAATATTGGCAACATAAAACCAACGCCGCCACCAATGAATGCGATTGGAATTTGTGGCGTACCGGTCAGAATCATGGAAAACACGAAGCCAACCAAGCCCATCATCAAGCCCGCAACGCAACACATTCCCAGGAGCTCATTGGGCGTAAATGCGCCCATGAAACCCGATCGGGTCAGTTTATCTCGAAGGTTTGCACGGGTCTTTGAGATCTCCCACAACTTGGTGTCCGGCACGCTACGAAAATAGTGTGCGAATACCTTGACCATGGGAAGAACCATCGCATACACGGCGTCTTCTTCAATCAAGCGTTTGCGTTTGGTCAGACGGTAGCCATAAATCTCGTCTTCGTTCACTTCGTCGGGAACAAAGCCCCAGACAAAAAGTGCCACTGAGATAAAGATTAATGCGACGACCGCAACAATAAGAAAAATAGGATCAATGCCCATAAGCTGTTTTCCGCTAAGTACTGGCTATCGTGACGGCTAAAAATAGACGTTCGCCGCCACCGAATTAAACTTCGATACTAACAACCTTGAGAATGATCGCGACACCAACAATGTTCAATATTGCTGCAACGGTCAAGATCGCATAACCGGGCAAGGTTTCAAACAACGGCGTTATCAACTCAGGATCAAGCAGGTAAAAAGCCCCGAGCACAACAGCCGGCATCAAACCCATAACCCATGCCTGCATCTTACCCTGTGCAGTCTGCGTATCGATTACCCGCTCAAGCCGGTAACTCTCCCGAATCGTATCGGAAATGTCGCTCAAAATTTGTGGAATGTTGCCACCAACCGTACGACCAATCACGAGTGCAGAAATCGCAAGCTCGAGGTTTCGTGACGGCATGCGACGCTGGCAATTTACCAGAGCCTGATCAAGTGGCGTTCCCAGCTTATATTCTTTTAAAAGAACACCGAGCTCCTGACTTATCGGAGCGCCCATCGCATTGTTTACGTCTTGAATCGCTTCGGGAAGTGATGGGTTGGCCTTAAAGCTGTTGGCCATGTAGACCATTGCCTCTTCAACCTGCTCATCAATTGCACGA
>JBEBSM010000343.1:0-4225 GCA_040394315.1 Lujinxingia vulgaris | reverse complement strand
ATTCGCTGAAGGATATTTTACCGCGCGGGCCGCGTGCGATGGCCGGGGAGGCTTTATACTGGGCGCCTGAGAATGCTTCGCTTCGTGAAGAGGTTGCCCGTGTTTCGCCTGCATTGGCACTTGAATTCGAGGCATTGCATGCGGTTCCGCTGGCGGATGGTGCGGGCAAGGATTTGATTAAGGCGCGAAGCGAGCGTTATGAAAGTGATGATGTGATTGTTCCGGCGGGTGTGAGCGTCGAAGTGCCGCAGCTTGCGTTGTGGTTTGTGTTTGTAGCGGGAATGGTCGCTATTTGCGCAATGATTCTGCCAGGGATTAGTGGTTCTTATATATTATTGATTTTCGGTGCGTATTTCTTCATCCTGAATGCGTTAAAGGGCTTTTTGCGAACGCTGGCAAGCGGCGAGCTGCCGATCAATCAGGGGCTTTTCGTGATCGTGTTTTGTCTTGGTTGCGGGATTGGTTTGCTGAGTTTTGCACGGCTCTTGAGTTATCTTTTGCATAATTATGCAGCACCGACGCTGGGTGTTTTGGTCGGGTTGATGATTGGCTGTTTGCGCGGGATCTGGCCATTTCGGCAGGCGGTCGGCGGTGTTGAATTTAACGTTGTTCCAGTAGTGTTCGATGGTACTGTTTTTGTTGCGATTGGCGCCGCGGTTGCAGGCATGGTGATTGTGACAGCGTTGAGTCGAATCGGTGGCCGCGTGAGTGAAGATGTGCTTGAGAACAATCAAACGACGAATGTGATCGGTTCATGATTAGGGTTTTACAATGATTGGAAATTCAAAAATAGTGATGGCTCGCCGATCCCTACATGCATTGATGGTGGTTGGTTTTGTGTTGGTAGGTTCAACGTCTGCTTTTGCAGAGACCGACTATAATGAAGAGGATGTGGGTGTCGCCGACGTCTATATTGAGAATGATATTTATGATCCGGATGCGACCTATGATGTGGGCGTTGATAGCGATGCGGACGTTGATTTCGATTCGAGTTACGATCCCGACGCCAGCACAGATGGTGGTAGTGACGTAGACGAAGACGTTGAATTCGATATTGGCAGCGATGTTGATGAGGACGTTAGAGGCGATGGAGACGCTGAGTTCGGCGATGATACGGGCAGTGCTGCGGACATTTCGGAAGGAACCGATGCCGAACAGGCTGGAGTTAGCGACGCAGGAGCGGATTTTCTATTCGTAGAACTCGGCGTTGAGGTTCAGTTTGACGGTGATTTTCCGGATGTTGTGACGTTGGGACTTAGCGGCGCGTTGGGTGAAGTTGAACCAGTCGATGTATCGGTGACGGCTGAGGGCCTGGCGGTCTGGGAAATCGAAAGTTTGCAAGCCGGAACGTGGGTATT
This sequence comes from Lujinxingia vulgaris, assembly GCA_040394315.1. GTDB lineage: Bacteria > Myxococcota_A > Bradymonadia > Bradymonadales > Bradymonadaceae > JACCWM01. The sequence goes on along the minus strand of JBEBSM010000343.1, from coordinate 2,867 downwards.
GATGGCCAATGCGGAAGGTTATGAGCCGATTGAATATCGTTTCGTAGCGGGTGATTCATCACAGATGCTGATTCGTGTCTCTATGGGGGAACTTGGAAGCCAGGCAAAATCGGAAGTCAAAAGTGGTTGGGCATGTAGCGCGGTGACTGCTGAGGGCGCGCCGTCGATGCTCATTTTATTCGCAGCATTTGCGGGAAGTTTGTGGATTCAGCGGCGACGAAAAAACTAATTTTGTGCTAGTTACGAAATCTGTTTTTGGTCCTTATTGAGCCATTATGGCGATCTTGTCGGCATGTTGGCTCAGACGTTTCTGGAGTAGGAGTTTTCATGGATATTAGTGCACGTACGATGTACGGGTTGAGAGCGATGGTGACGCTTGCTGGAGCTCGAAGTAGTGATCCGATGAGCATTCAGAGCATGTCTGTGGAAGAAGAGTTGCCGAGCAAATTTCTTGAAGGGATCATGGCCGATTTGAAACGTGGTGGCTTTGTGATCAGTCGGCGCGGCGCAAGTGGTGGTTATACGCTTGCGCGGCCGGCCAGCGAAATTACGTTGCTGGCGGTAATACGTCATTTAGACGGCCCGGTTGCCCCTGTATCTTATGAAGATCGTTCAGTCGGTGAGGAGGGCGGTCCGACCGAGCGGCAGGCTGCGTTTCGACCGGTCTGGCTGGAGATTCGCGATTCTACGATTCGAGTTCTTGAAAGTTATACGATTCAATCGATCGCGGACGCCGTGCCTGAAACGGGCGGTGATGGGTTTCTTCCGATCTACCAGATCTAGAGCGGTTATCTCGGCATAACATTACGGGAAGGTTAATAAACACTGGCCCGGCCGCCGTCTCTGAGACGGTGGCCGGGCCACTGTTTGTTTGGATTCAGCGAAAGGCGGTGGACAGGTGATTTAATCAGAAATCTGGCATTGCCAGGTAGTCTTGCCGCAAATTCTGGCCGACGTAGAGATGATCGATGTCTTCGTAAATATGCAGGTAAAGATTGACGAAGCGAAGTACTTTTTTGGCATAGCCACGTGCTTCGTTGTAGGGGATTTCTTCAATAAACTCATCCAGGGGGATGTCGCGGCCGCGTGATTCTAGCCAGTTTCCGACACGATGTGGTCCGCCGTTGTATCCGGCAAATGCGAGAAGCTCTTGGCCGTGGAACTTTTTGACGAGGTTGCTAAAGTAGAAGACTCCCTGCCGAATTGCGGTTTCTTCGTCGAGCAGATCGTACGGGCCGAATTGCTCGTCTCCGAACATTGCAGCGACTTTTAGTCCGGTGCGAGGAATGACCTGGAGCAGACCAAGTGCTTCTGCGCGGCTGAGTGAATCCGGGTTAAACGAGCTTTCCACCAGCATCAACGCCCAGATCATGTAGGGATTTACGTTTTGCTTTCGGGCCTCGGGGATCACGATCTCCGGAAACGCGCGCGGGTAAGCTTGCATCCAATAATTACGCGTGGGACCGCGTGGGTTCTGGCGCGTCCAGCCACCTTTGGAAAGGGCATGGCGTCGTACGAGATGGTGTTCGCCGAGTTCCATATAAGCATGGACGAGGACCGGCTCAAGTTGCGCACGCTTGTCGTAGATCGCTTGCTGACGAGTGAGCAGCTTTTCTTTGTCAGCAGCCTTGGTAGGTACGGGGAATCGTTTTTCGTTGTCGCTCATACCCCAGAGTGCGGTTTTTTGACGGCGATTGTCGATATAATAGGCCCAACGTTCGGTATCAAGCTCGTGGGGAGCTCTGTTGGCGCGTGCGCGGCTAGAAAGGCTGCGGAACTCAAGCGCAACGTCGCGGATAGCGCGGCGGGCTTCGGAATTCATGCTGGCTTGGCGCAGCCACATGGCACGTTCAAGTTCTGGGAACAGGTCGCCTGCCTGGCTTACGGCGCGCACGACGCCACCAATGTACTCGGGATCATCGTAGGCCTGCACGGTGGAGGGGACGACGCCCAGTGGTTCGCCCTGACGGTGACGGACGAATGCAATGTCTGATTCATTACGGCCGTGCCAGTAAATGCGTGCGTCGGTTGTGTAATGAACGCGAGGTGGCTGTTTTGAGAACATACCGGCTCGTCGTGGCATTTGGGCATCGCTGTCGCCAGGAGTCGCGCGTGCGGCACCGTCGGCTTCATCGTCATCCATCACGATGTCGTCATTTTTTGCGTTTGCTTTTGAAACCGTTGGAACACCTTTTGCGTCGGCCATAATTCGTTCGGAAAACGCGGCGATGATAGGCCAGCCGGGCGCACGAACGTGTTCGCTGGAGGTTGTGCTATTCAGGAGTCCCGTTTCGGAGCTGACGGCGTCGTAATCTTCTGCGCGACTTCCGGTGGAAATACGTTCGTCGATGGGCGTCATGCGTGGATCGCTTTGTGGTACAGCCGATCCGTTCGAAGCAAGCAGGGTGGTTGCTTCGTCGAATGCCTGGAATGCTTGTTCAGATGATTTCAGAACAGAATTGGCTTCAACCAACATGGTTTTGTCGTTGGCGGCCTTGCGCTGATCGATATCCATAATGCGGTTGGTAGCCTGAATACCGTAGTAGCTGCCGGAGTAAGCGCGGCGGACTTCTTCGAAGATTTCGCGCGCATCGGGTGAGTCGCCCCCGCGTTCAAGCGAGCGTGCAGCCCAATAGAGATATTTTGCGCGGCGCGCGCCACCGCTTCGTTCGGCAAGCTTCAGAAGGTTTTCATAGGCTTTGTCGAACTGGCCGGATTTGTACATCAGCCATGTAAAGTGCCAGCCGCGCTTTTTGCCGGGTGTGTAAATTTTGTCGTAGATATCGAGAGCGTGTTTGTAGAGGCCGTGCACTTCGTAGAATTCGGCAAACGCCGTCAGACGTGTTTGCAGATTGGACGATTTATGG
>JBEBSM010000342.1:0-4234 GCA_040394315.1 Lujinxingia vulgaris | reverse complement strand
TCAGCGGCATCAAAACCGCTCCTGTTAAACAACAAAAAGCGGCCCTGGGGCCGCTTTTTTTGTTCTGTTTTTGGGAGGGAAGGTGAGGGGGGCGCTGCTTGATTAACGGCAGCGGCGGTCGGTGGGTTGGCATTTGAAGCGGACGTGGAAGTGTTTTCGGTGTCCGCGGGCGTGGCGGACCAGGGCGGTGCCGCCGGAGTGGGCGGGATATTGGAAGACGGCTTGTAGCCATTCTTCGGGTGCGCCTTGTTTTTTGGCTTCTCGGTAGAGTGTGCGTTGGTGGTATCGGTCGATAAACATGTATTCGACTTTGCCGCCGGCGATGAATTGGTTGATGAGCCAGAGGGTTTTTTCGACGTCGAGGTTATCGCGGCGGACGTGGTGAAAGCGATTGTAGTTGGGGGGGGGTTGGTGGCGAGGGTAGGTGATGTCGACGTCGCGGCCGGCCTGGTGGGAGCGGTGTGGGTGTATGGCGCGTCCGTTGCGAAAGCTGATGTCGCCAACGATAAGTGGGTCGGTGTCTGAGAATTGTTCGCCGAAAGCGTCGAGTACGCGCACGATTTCGCTGACGGTGTAGTAAGTGCCCCAGGCTCGGTGTGGGTAGAGAACGTGGTATTTTTCGCCAAATGGGAGTGGTTCGGCGTTGATGAGGCGGCCGCGAGTTACGGTGCCGACGCTGCGGGCGAATTCGTTTTCTGGGCGCTTCCAGACAAGGACACGGTCGCCTTCGTTGAGGTTGTTGAGGTCGAGTTCTGGGTTTAGTTCCTGAAGTGCGGCGGCGGAGATTCGGTACATGGCACGCAGGTTTTTGAGGGCGTGTCCTCGTGAAACGGTGTGCCAGAATTCCTGGCGGGTACGGGTTTCAACGAGTGGAAAGTCGTCGACGATTGGCCATTCTGTTGTGGAGGGAAGCAGCCATTTGGGTTGGTTGAGTTCGGTTGCGATGGTGGCCATCGCGTCGGGTGAAAAAATGGAGAGGATCGAGACAGGTTCGACGCCGATTGCGGCTAATCGCAGGGCGGGGGAGGCGGTGTGGAACTGGCCTTCGTGTGCGTGGAGGGTTGTTTGGGGAAGAATCCAGGTACCGACCAGGGCTGTCGAGAGGGTGAAAAGGAGAATGAGCAGCCATCGAAATCTAAGTGGTTTTCTCATTTGTTTTTTGGGGTCACTGACAATAAACGTTTATGGGCAATTAACTTACCAGTTTTTTGAGCCTAGATAGAAAGGAGGCTTTCGTCAAACCATGAAATGTTTTGTGTGCGTGTGTTGTTCGGGCCAGAGTTCATTGGGAGTGTAAGGAAGTTAAGTTCTTCGACGTTGATAGCCAGGGTTGGGTTGGGAAATGCGCGCGTCTTTCTTTGCAGTAGCCACAACCTGTGGTACGCGTTCGACGGATTATGAAATGCCGTTTACGGTCAGATGCATCACTCGTACTTTGGAGAAGGTTGATGGGATTTTTTGATTTTCTGTTTAATAAAGAACAAGCAGGCGAACGCAAGATTGCGAAGCTGAAGAAAACAGCGACGCATATGTATGTGCAGGCTGGTGAGCGTCAGTATGCGATTCAGCAGCTTCGGGACATTGGTTCGCCGGAGGCAGTGCATGCGATGCTTGCGCGGTTTGAAGAAAATGCGCCGAATACGACTGTGGATGCCGAAGAAAAAGAGATGACGTACATGATGCTGGTCGAGATGGCGACCGGTGGAAAGATTCCGATTGCGGAAATCGTGACGGATTATCTTCGTAAGGCTGAGGAGAAAGTAAACTGGCCGATGCGTGTTTTGACCGATTTGCTCACTCTTGATGAGATGACGAATGTGGTTGAGGAGCTTTTGGCGGGTTGCTCGACGGATTATCAGCGTAATCCTGAGAAAAAGCAGGAGTTGATTTTGCGTGCGGCTGAGTTCAAAAGCGCCGAGCTGGCGAAACAGATCGTGCGTTTTTTGGGTGACGATAATGAGACGTTGCGTTTCTTGTCGGTCGATTCGGCGGTTGCTCAAGAACGTGATGCGATGATTGAGGAGCCGTTGCGTGCTCGTTTTGTGGAAGAGGATTCCGGTCGTATTTTGACGCGACTGGCAGAAATCTTTGCGGAGCGTCCGGAATGGAAGATTCCTGAGGATGAGCGCGAAGCGATTTCGAAAGCACTTCCGAGCGGTTTTTCGATCAATAAAGACGGTTCGATTACCGGTTCGGCCAGGTAATTCTGGCATGTTCAAGGGTGTGCATTGTGGAAACGCTGACGTTCTGTAAGCCGGGTAACGCCCAATCACTTGCCACCCTTGATTTTCCTACCCTTCAATCCTCACTTGTTGAGAATTATCCGGCAGCTATCCACTTGCCGATTATCCATATCGCGCAGTTCGGGGGCATGGCAGTCCATGGTTTTGCGGGCGTTGAGCGCGTGGGCGGTGTTTTTGTGCAGCCGGCGCACAGCGTGCTTGGACTGAGGGCCTGGGATGATGCTTTGGAAGGCGTTTTGCCGGGTGGAGCGCCCTGGGTATTGTTCGAGGCTGAAAAAATCGTGCGGATGATGCTGCGTCAAAGTGGGCTTGCGTTGGAGATTTTGGCGAGTCCGGTGGGGGGGGATTGGGGTGTTGATTTTGATGCGCGGGTGTTGGTTTGTGGGGCAATAACGCGGGAGATTGTTCTTTATTATCGTGATGTTACGCGTGTGGGTGTTTCGCGTTTATTGGCGCTGGTGGAATCCGGTCGTATCGACGATCCTTGTTTAGAAGACGGCCGGGGTTGGTTACAGGATTTGTTCAGGCATTTGTTGACTGGATGTGTTTTGGGCCAGCAGGGGCATGTGTGTTTGCATCTTGAACATTTGCTGGATTTGCCGGTTGCGGAGGGTGTGCGTGAGCCGTTGGATTCATTGGTTGGCGGGCGGGGTGATGGTCTGGCGATTCGTGAACTTGGTGTGCAGGCGGTGCGTTTGCAGGGGTTTTTGGAAGTTGAGCAAGCGTGTGCGTTGCCGGAAAGGCCGTCGGATTATGATGGTTTGAATGACTGGTTGGTGACGCAGCGGTTGGTTGCTGGAAATGTGGTAGGCAGGAGAAACGGACGATGATCCGAGTGCTGATAATAGGTCGAACGGCCGGTGCGTGGGCAGAGCGGTTGGGGAGCGCGGTTGGGCCAGCGGTGGAGTGGGATGTTGCGCGTTTGCCGTCGGCTGGAATTCGGCAATTGGAGGAAACGCCGCCGGATCTGGTGATTATTGCGGATGAGGCGGGTGGGCCGCGGGTGGAGACGTTGATCGCGGCGATTCGGAATCGGCCGATAGGTCAGCTTCTGGCGCTGTTGTTGTTGTGTCCGCAGCCTTCACCGGCGGAAGTTCTGGAAAAGATCGATTCGCTTGAGCTTGGTGGGTGGTTGCCGGCGGATGCTTCGATTCGCGAGGTCGTTCGGGAGATTGAGCAGACGTTGGATGTTGTGCTGGGCGGGGAATCGGAAGCGAGTCCGAAGGCAGAGTCGATGTTTGATGGATTTGCGGCGCCTGCGGAGAGTTTTCCGGTGGATAGTCGTTCGGAGGAGCGTTCGCGGGAGACTTTTCCGGTGCGTGTGTCGACGAGTGATTATTTGTTGGAGCCGATGGGGTTTGATGGTGGGCGAGAGGATTTGCGGGATTCGCGTGATTCGCGTGATGCGTATTCGCCGTTTGGGGAGGGGGAAAAGCCAGTAAGCGCGGCGCTTTCGACGGGTTCGGTGGAGCGTCGTTCGATGTTTCCGTCGCGTACGTCGAGTGGGTTTGATGGCGGATTGGATTCGGAAAGTGTGATGCGCAAGCTGAAGGACGTCAGGCACGAGGATTATTACGCGGTGTTGGAGATTCGGCGCGGTGCGGAAAGTCAAACGGTGCGCGAGGCGTTTTATCGGTTGTATGCGCGGTTTGATCCGCAGAAGGTCGATTTTGAGGTGTCGCATCGTTATCATGCGGAATTCAGTGAGATCCGTGATGCGTTGGAGGATGCCTGGGCGGTGTTGGGCGATCCGGATTTGCGTGAGCCGTATCTGGCGCATACGGTGCGGAAGTGATCGGGTGGCAGGCTTGTTGCTCTGGCGTGTTGCCCTGATCGGCGGTTGAGGATAAAGCACAGCGTTGTAATGTTGCGCGCAGGGCTTTTGAGTTTGAAGACGACGAAAATACAAACGACGAAAATAGCGAAATAGGTTTTAGAAATGGCGATTCGACCCATCGTAATGTATCCGCACGATGTGCTGGCGACCAAAG
>JBEBSM010000341.1:0-4246 GCA_040394315.1 Lujinxingia vulgaris | reverse complement strand
CGCGAACCACCCAACACCTATCCTCACCACGCCGCGAACCACCCAACACCTATCCCCGCGCGTCGTCGAGGAGCGATGATGAAGCGAGCACCGATTTAGGATCGCCCGCCAGACCGCTTATGAAAGCCGTTCGGTGAGCAGCTCCTTCACGACCACCGCGTCCGCAGCGCCGCCGGTCGCCTTCATGACCTGGCCGACAAAAAAACCAAACAGCGTCGTTTTGCCTTCGCGGTATTTCGCAAGCTGACCGGCGTTTTCGGCCAGAACCTTGTCGATGATCGGATTGAGCGCGTCGCTTGAACCAAGCTTTTCAAGACCACGTTCTTTCACGATCACTTCCGCGTCCTGACCGCTGGCGAGCATTTCAACGAGCACGTCTTTGCCAGCTTGTTTGGTGATGCGGTCGTCGTCGATCATCTTTGCGAAATCCGCCAACTGCGCGGCGCTGATCTTCATGTTGGCGACCTCGCTTGCGTCGTCGAGCAGTGGCAACACGTCATTGACGATGATCGCGGCCACTTCCCGCGGCTTATCAAACGTTGTGCGCACGGCTTCGAAAAACTCGGACAGCGCAGCGTCGCCGCTCAACAAGTCTGCGTCGTCGTACGACAGGCCCAGCTCGTTTTGATAGCTTTCGAATCGCGCAGCAAGCTGTGGATGGGCTGCGCGCGCATCGTCGCGGTCATACTGCGGTTTTCTTTTGCCTGGCCGATCTTTTTCGCTCTCACCGCTATCTTTCGAAGGCTTCGCGGCAACAGGCTTTTCTACTTTTTCAGTTTCTGGAGCTGCCTTCGCGGTGTCTTTCGCCCACGAATCACGCAAGGTCACAATCCGGTTATACACCAGCGCACCCGGTTTGCTGTCGACCGGATCTTCCCAGAAATATCCCTGACGCTCGAACTGCAGACGCGTTTCCGGGTCCATATCGACCATGCTGCGCTCAACCCGAGCGTTTTCCATCGTCACCAGAGATCCTTCATTCAACAAGGTTTTGAAGTCCACGTCCGCATCCGCATCCGGGCGCTCGACGCCAAACAAACGCTCGTACAAACGCACGGTTGCCGGCACAGAATCGGCTGCCGAAACCCAGTGCAGCGTGCCTTTTACCTTGCGACCATCCGGCGCTGAACCACCCAACGTCTCCGGATCGTACGTACAACGCAGCTCCACAACCTCGCCAGATTCATCACGAATCACCTCTTCGCAACGAATATAATACGCAAACCGCAGACGAACTTCCTCGCCCGGAGCAAGCCGGCGCCAACCCTTGGCCGGAGTTTCCGAGAAGTCCTCTCGATCGACGTAAATCTCGCGACCAAACGGCACCTTGCGCGATTCCGTGCGCTCCGGATCTTGCGGATAAAGCGGCGCATCCAACTCTTCGGTTTTGCCTTCCGGATAGTTCGTAATCACGACTTTCAACGGATCGATAACGCCCATCACACGCGGCGCATCCGCATTCATCTCGTCGCGAATCGCAAACTCGAGCAGCTCGTAATCCACGCAGCTATTGGCTTTCGCCACGCCAATTAGATGACAGAATTTGCGAACCGCCGACGCCGGAATCCCGCGCCTGCGCATGCCAGCAATCGTTGGCATCCGCGGATCGTCCCAGCCACTCACAAAGTTTTCCTGCACGAGCTGCAACAATTTGCGCTTGCTCATGACCGTGTAGCCAATGTTCAAACGCGCAAATTCGATCTGCTGTGGCTGGCACGGCACGTCGGTTTCGCGAATGATCCAGTCGTACAACTCACGATTGTTCTCGAACTCAAGCGTGCAAATCGAGTGCGTGATGTTCTCGAACGAATCTTCCAGACAATGCGCGTAATCGTACATCGGATAAATGCACCAATCATCGCCCGTGCGGTGATGCGTTGCATGACGAATGCGGTACAAAAGCGGATCGCGCATCAACATATTGGCCGCCGCCAGATCGATCTTCGCCCGCAACACATGCGATCCGTTCTCAAACTCGCCTGCACGCATCCGCGCAAACAGGTCCAGGTTTTCCTCGACGCTGCGATCGCGATACGGACTCGGACGCGCGGCTTCCGTCAACGTTCCCCGGTACTCGCGGATTTCGTCAATCGACAGACTATCCACATACGCCTTGCCCTTTTTGATCAGGTGCACCGCGCGATCGTACATTTTCTCGAAATAATCCGAGGCAAAAAACAGATTTTCGTCCCAGTCATATCCCAGCCAGCGCACGTCGTTCATGATCGAATCAACGTACTCAACGTCTTCGGTGAGCGGATTCGTATCGTCAAATCGCAGGTGACACCGACCGCCGTATTCTTTGGCCAGACCGAAGTTCAAAACGATCGATTTCGCATGACCGATATGCAAATAACCGTTCGGCTCCGGCGGAAACCGTGTCGCAATATTTTGATGCTTTCCACTCGCCAAATCGGCATCAATGATGTCGTGAATGAATGTGTTTCGGCGCTCGACTTCGCCGCCAACGCTGCCCTGCTCGTTTTTATTACTCACGACCAACTCCATAAATACAAAATGACTACCGAACAAGCGCTCCCGTGCCGATCCGTCAGTGGATACGACAAATGCGCGCGATAATTATTCCAAAATTTGAATTTCAAAGCCTGATTTCTAACAACAGCCAGCCCAAACGGCTGCCAGCCAGGTCAGTCGTCAAAATCACCTGCGTGACGACGACGACCCGCGCGGGCAGCCCTTTGTTGGCTGCCGCGACGCCCCTGGCACTTCACACAAAACAGTGCCCAGGGCATCAGGCGAAGACGCCCGATGGCTATCGGCTCCTCGCAATCCTGACAGATCCCGAACTCGTCCGGATCGTGTTGAATCCGCTGCAACGCACCGTCAATGCCGGCGATTTCCTCGGCCCGCACACGATTGCGCCGCGATGCAATCACCTGATTCATCTCGTTAAGCGGCTGCTCGTCCTCGTCGGGCAAGGTCTGCACGTCGGTACGATTCGGCTCCGCCTTGAGGTCACCTTCCTTCACAAGCGCCTGGCGGCGCTCGATCAAGAGCAAACGCAACGATTCTAATTCTTCTGGATTCATGAAAACGCCATCATTTTTACAAGCGATAACCGACCGACAACATGATCATGTGCAGCAGATCCGTAGTCTTGGCCGCAGTATTGGGCGAAACCGGCTTATCAAATTGAAGCGTATAATACTGCGCAGCATAATCCACGCCGACCACAACCGAGTCGTACGGCTCAAGCTTCAGGCTCGCTGCGCCCTCGAATCCGAGCGTTCCAGTAGCTTCACCAAACTGGCCACCGATATTCTCAGCACTCAAAATCGGCAGAATTCCACCGCCCAGCGTCAACGAACCCAGATCTCCAAACAAGTACTCAACGCCCGCACCCAGGCGCGCGCTCATGTACTTATGTCCCTGATACAAGGTGTTTTCGCCCAGCTCGATGCTCAACGTCTCGATACCGCCATAACCGCGCAGCACGAAGTTCGAATTCAACGCAAAAGCCACATACAGCTCCCCACCAAACCGCTGAAACGAACTCGCCAAATTCTTACCTTCGAACGCAGTTTCAAACGGTGCGTAGGCTCCGAACAACCGTGCGCCCAGCGCGCCGCGCTCCTGCGAGAACAACAAAAAGCGTGCATCCAGCTCACCGGCCACACCAAACAACGGCGTACCGTGATCGATGCCTGCATCTTTTTCTCTCGTAAGATGCATCATTCGATTACCCAGCAACGCCCCCACATTCAGGCGATAACCGGTTTCCAATGCACCGTAGACCGCACGACGATCCGCAATTACCTGGTCCAAAATCGTCGGCTCTTCAATCAGCTCAACTTTACTGCGACTGGCCGCGGCCTGCTCGGCTGCCAGGCGAGCCTTGGCTTCTTGTTCGACGCGATGTTCGCGAACGACGGGTACGGCGACGCCGAAAACCTCGCGAAGCACGTCAATGGCCTGATCATCACTAACGCGGCCCCGACGAATATCTCGCCGCAAATCCGCAAGCTGATGCCCCTGCGGTCCGATCACGACAATCTGCAACTTGCCGCCCTTGCCAAAAACGTCCTGAATCAGGAGCGTCTCGACATCAAGCGCCTGCATCATTTCTCGGAAATTCTCTACATTTTCTTCGCGCGAAGAACTCTGCCGGAACGTATCCAGGTCAATCTGATGTTCGGCAGCACCTTTCAAAAAGGTCGACTCGTCCATCAACACCAACTGGTTGCTCTGCAGCAAAATCGCTTCGATGCTCGAATACGCACTCGAG
>JBEBSM010000340.1:0-4262 GCA_040394315.1 Lujinxingia vulgaris | reverse complement strand
TCACGTCGACATTCAAATAACGCGTCGCAATTTCTTCAACCGTCATTCGACCGGTATCCTCGAGCAAGCTATCGACCACGCGCGAAAACGACGGTCCCTCTTCCTCCGCACGCGTGTACAAAGCCTTCGAAAACAAATATCCGAATGTGTACGGGAAGTTATAGAACGGCAACTGCGTAATATAGAAATGCAGTTTCGATGCCCAGAAAAGCTCATCAACCGCTTCAACGCCATCACCAAACGCTTCGCCAAAGATTTCGCGCGTCAGATCACTCAAAATATCTTCATCAAGCTCACCTTCTGCACGCTTTTCGTGCATCGCAAGCTCCAGACGATAGCGTGCAGGAACGTCCATCAAGAACGCGACTGCACGCTGCAGACGATCATCAAGCAGACGTAACTTTTCCTGTCCCGAAACCAGTTTCAGCGCAGCTTCTTCCACCAACGCCTCCGCAAGCGTACTTGCGGTTTCAGCGAGTGTCATCGGAATTTCTGTCTCGGACGGAGCCATATTGCGCATAATCCAGGCGTGATATCCATGTCCCAGCTCATGCGCCAGCGTTTGCACGCCTGAAGCCGTACCACCAAACGTCATGAAAATCCGAATCTGCTTGGATGCTGGAAGCGTCGTGCAATAACCGCCCTGCGCCTTTCCAGCTCGATCCTCAACCTCGATCCACTGTTCAACGAACGCGTGCTTACAAAAATCTGCAATCGGTTGCGAGAACTTGCCGACCTGCTCAACAATAAATTCCTGCGCTGCCTCGTAACTAACTTTTTCCTTCGAACCCTCGCCAACCGGCGCTCCGAGATCGTACCAGGCCAGTTTTTCCACGCCCAGATAGGACGCCTTGAGCTTCATATATTCGACGAGAAGATCGCGATACGAAGCCGCAGCCGACATCATCGCGTCAACCGACTCGCGCTTGATCCGGTTTTGCTGCAAAGGATCCGTCAGCGCGTCGCCGCCCCGACGACGGTACAAAGTCTGCTCACCGCCCATGATCGAATTCAACGCTGCGCCACAAAGCGGAGCAGCCGTCTTCCATGCTGCGTTCAGCCCTTCGAATGCACGCCGACGAACATCCCGATCCGGATCTTCGGCCATGTTTTTCGCCTGCCCGACCGACATCAAAACCTTTTTCCCATCGGCGTCCTCAACTTCAACCTCAAGACGCGCTGAGACCTGATCGTACAACTCACCCCAGGCGTGCAAACCGTCACGATTAAGCTCGACCGCCAACGCCTCAAGCTCTGGCTCCATCGAATTATCGGCATCCCGACGCATCTCACGAAGGATGAGATCCATCTCCGAAAGCTCATCCAGACCATGCACTTTCTCAAACTGTGCATCGCTCAATCCGTGAAACATTGCCCGAATTTCAACCATCATCGAGCCGAGCTGCGTCCACGAATCATTCACCAGACCCGGCATGCGGAGCGCGCGCGGATCATCGGTCGAAGTCGAGGCCACACAATGCGCAAACGTCGAAACTTCGCTCAAACGCTCCGCAAATTTATCGCGATCCAGCAAAAACGACGCCCATTCCTGCGCGTTTGCCGACGTAAATCCCTCATCGCGCGGCGAAACCAGCGTACGTACGCGCGTTCGCAACTTCGCCAGCTCTTCATCAGCCGCTTTTAATTCTTCTCGAAACTTTGTGGATTCTACCCCGCCCGGAAAAATGCTGTCGAGTTCCCACGCCGGATTATTTGTTGGAAAATTCTTCGCTGCGTTCGTCACGTTAGTCCTTTTCTACGTTGAGTTTTTTTCAATCAATCATCATTACGAATTAGAAATCTTCGGTCTATCTGACCACGACGACACCTTACGTCGAAAACATTGCGAAACCATAGTGAATAGTTCCGTTCGACGATACGTTGTAATCACGAAATAAATACTGGCAATCCGTACAGGTGTGTTTATCTTGCGGAGCCGTCTGTTCATCAGGCCTAGTACCATGATTTACGATGATACATCCCGGAGCAATTATCTTCATAGAGTTTGGCTGCCATTTGACGCCGCACCTCAAAAGCCTTTACATAGCAAGGTTACCCCGCCTCCCAATTTGTTATTGAGGCCCCAAACGCTCTCTATCCAACATTTCTAATTAATATTTGAGTACGATACCATGTCAAAACATGATGAAATCCAGTCTTCTGCAGCCAGCCAAGATCCAGCCGCTCCCATCGTTCAACAGATCGAAAATCTGATCGAACAAACGCGCAGCGCACTCAAAGAGCTGCCTCGCGCCGAAAAAGCCCTCAAAAGCCTGGCCAAATCCAACCAACTTGTCCGTGGCAATGCGCTAACGAAAGCTCTAAAAGCCGTCGAAAAATCCAGCCTTACCGCGATTGGTGCCGACGACCAACGCCTCGAAATTCTTGCTGCCATCGACGCGTATTCAGAAAACCAGAAAAAAACGATCCGAACAAAGTTCCTGACCGAACTCACTGAAAAAGCAGCTGAATTATCCACTCCGCTGCAAAAAATTGCCGAATCGCCACTCACCTTTTATTTGCACCCGCTGACGATTGAAATCGATTTCGAACGCGAAAAAACCACGCTTTCGTATGCGCGCGAGCCGGTCGAAACCACCGCGATTCATGCAGGCGACGTGCTCGAAACTTATCAAAAATCTGTCGAGAAAATCCGGAAAAACGCAGCACTTTCCGACGCATTCTTTGACCTACTTTTGCAGGCCTACCGCACTGTTCTGATCGCACGCGGTGATCAACCCGGCGAACGCGTCGACCTCGTCGATCTGCTCGTGCCGCTATCGATTCTCCAGGTAAACCGCAACGACTGGCGCAAAAAAGGCATCGGTGGAATCAAAGAATTCCCACGCTACATGCTGGCGTACCAACTAAACCGTTTGCGCAACGACGGCATGTTGGAACGCGCCGGCACACGGCTCGAGCTCGGCACAGCAACCGGCGGAAGTACCAAAGACAAGCGAAACGTTCTCTTCGTGCCAAGCTCTCAAGCAGAGGGTCAGTACTATCTTTCGATCCGTTTCACTTAAAAAACACGCTATTGTCACGGTATTTTGAACTATTTTCAAAAATCATCATTTAACAGGCAACATTTCGCTCACTTTCTTCGATAACAAAGTAGCGCTTTTTGAACCCCTGACTGAAAACTCCTACAAGTGAGACACTCATGGTCGAAACAATTTCCAAAATGACGCCGCCGGTCGACAGCACTACCGAGCAAATGATCTGCCGACATATTCTTCAACGGTTGGGCGAAAGCGGCCAGCCTCCCGAATACGGCGTGCGACGCATCAACGTCGGTAACGAGAGTTATCTCAAAGTTCTCGAACACGAATATTTCGAGCATCAGTTGCGCATGGGGGCGAGTTTTAAGCTTGTGCAGGGCTACTTTGGGGGGGGCAAAACGCACTTTCTTTATTGTGTCCGCGAACTCGCTTGGGACCGAGGATTTGCAACATCGGTCGTCGAACTTTCGCCAACCGAATGTCCGTACGACGACAGCTTCAAAGTCTATTGTGCTGTCGTTCGACGCATCGCCCTGAAACCAGCGTCCGTGCTCGGTTCGGCAAGCTACGGCCTGGGTGATTTGCTAAGAAACGTCGTCGATGACCGCGTCGATCAGGCGCTTGGCGGCGGTGTTTCTGGCGAGCAGGAAATCAACCGTGCCAAAAAAGCGGTCGATCAATGGTTGCTAACGACCGTTTCGCGCACGCCGTGCGAAAGTCATTCCTTTCGCCAGGCCGTCGTCGGTTTTGCACGCGCCTACCTCGACCAGAATTACGAGCACGAACAGCTTCTCGAAGCCTGGTTACTCGGCGAGCCGGTCCCACCGGGCGATCTAAAGGAACTTGGCGTTTATGAGCAGCTTGGCAAAAGCAACGGCTTTACCATGATGCGCTGCCTCACCCAGATGGTCGTTGGACTTGGTATTCCTGGCACGGTTTTGCTCTTTGACGAAGTCGACCGAAACCTGTCCGTCAGCGCGAAACGCAGCCAGATCATCGGCGACAACTTGCGTCAGGTCATCGACCTTTGCGGCCGTCATCAGTTGCCGAACACGCTGTTTATGTACGCCGTTCCGCCCGAATTTATGCGCAACGTCGTGCCCGATTACCCCGCGCTCTACCAACGCCTCAAAAGCCCGGTTCCTTTGAGCGTACGAAGCCCCCAGGCCGTTTTGATCGACCTGGAACGCCTCGATCTCGAACCCGTCGAACGTCTCACTCAGATCGGTGCACGGCTAATCGAAGTCTTTGAAACTGCAC
>JBEBSM010000339.1:0-4271 GCA_040394315.1 Lujinxingia vulgaris | reverse complement strand
AGAAAAAATGAATTTTAGTAGAAATGACAAGGCAACGTTGTGTCTGAAATTCTTCAAAACGTCGCGGACGTCGCGGACGTCGCGGACGTCGCGGGCGGAACGAAAATCACGGAGTTTGCACGGCCTGCGCTGCCCTGAAATTGCCGAAATCACGATCGCTCGCAAATGCCTCACTGTTTTCAGTGGATGCCGATTTGCAGTCTCTGTCTAGTATTCCGGTTCTACCTCAAGCGCATGACACCAATTTATCGCTTTGCAATTCCACACACAATCCGAGCTGGTCAGTGCTCGCCGCGTTGTGTTAAAAGATAGTGGTTTGAAGCCTGTCAAGTGCCCGTTTCTCTGCAAACGGATGCGATCCGCTCTATCGGATGTTCTTTTACAGCGCTTCACCTAAAAATTTAGAATTTTATTTTTAATCGTCTGATATTATACGTCTTTGTTCAACTTATCTCGAAGGTTTTTGGAACAGCGGAATTTTTATTTTTGTCATTACTCATTCGTTTTGATTCAAAAATCTGTAGCCCCCCACGCTGCCAATAGGCGTGATTCGCTGCGCAGATTACGAGAAGAGTATCTCGACTGCTGTCCGTCTCCAAAAATCTGCCCTATGAGGTCGCATGTCCAACATTCTGGTTGTTAATTCTACGCTTTCCGAGACACGCGTTGCGCTGATCGAAGGCGGCATTTTGAGCGAATTGTATATGGAGCGACGACGCGATCGAGGCGTTGTTGGCAACATTTACAAGGGAAAGGTTATGCGGGTGCTTCCTGGTATGCAGGCCGCATTTATCGATGTCGCGCAAGAAAAGGCCGGTTTTTTACATGTCAGCGATTTCTATAATTTTGAAGAAGACATTGGCGCGTTAGACGAAGAGAACGACGACGCGTGGCCACCGCCTTCACGCGGCAAGGTCAGTCGAAAACTCAGTATTTCGGACTGTATTAAGGAAGGTGCGGAGGTTCTGGTTCAGGTTGCTAAAGAGCCTATGGGCACGAAAGGTGCACGACTGACCAGCCACATCTCAATTCCTGGCCGCTATGTTGTATTCATGCCAACGGTTTCACATATTGGCATTTCAAGACGCATTGAGTCCGAACGTGAGCGCAAACGTTTGCGGCGTATCGTCGAAGAAAACCGTCCGCCCGGCACAGGGTTTATCGTTCGCACGGTAAGCGAAGGCATTGACGAAGAAAAACTTTTGCGCGACATGGAATTGCTCGTCAAATTGTGGAGCGACGTGCTCGAGAAGAGCAACAAGGTCAAGGCGCCGTATCTTTTGTACGAAGAGCCGGATCTGCTGTTGCGCGCCACGCGCGATTTGTTCACAACCGACGTACAGCGTTTGATTGTTGACGACGAAGGCGCCTACGAGCGTATTTCCACCTTCACCAATACCTACATGCCTAGTTTTGCGCCGTACATTCAGTTGTATTCGTCGTCAGAGCCAATTTTTGATGCGTACGGACTGGAAATTGAGATCAAACGCACGCTTTCACGCGAAGTTCCGCTGAAGTCGGGTGGATCTCTGGTGTTTGACCGCACCGAAGCGCTAACGGCGGTTGACGTTAACACGGGTAAGTTTGTTGGCTCTTCGAGCAATCTCGAAGAGACGATCTTGAAAACAAACTTGGAAGCGGCTGAAGAAGTCGTTTACCAGCTTCGTCTGCGAAATATCGGCGGCATCATCATTATCGACTTTATCGATATGGAAGATGCAAAAAACCGCGAGCGCGTATATCGCACGTTGGAATCGGCGCTTAAAAAAGACCGTGTTACGACCAATGCGCTGGCGATTTCGGAGTTCGGCCTGGTCGAAATGACGCGTAAGCGCGTGCGCGAATCGCTTGTGCAGTATTTGTGCGAACCGTGCTCGTATTGCGAGGGACGCGGCTTTGTAAAATCCGGCGAAACGGTTGTTTTTGAGATTTTCCGCGAGCTTCGGCGCGAAGCGCCCCTGGCGGCCGAAAACGATCTGTACGTCAGCGTTCACAACAGTGTTGCCAACCTATTGCACGGCTCGGCAAAAAAGGCGCTTGATGAGCTCTCAAAAAAGATCGGCAAGAAGGTTCACATCAAAAGCATGCGTGATGCACATCAGGAGTGGTTCGAGATCGCAGCCGGCAAATAAGATTTCATAATTTCTGACCGCGGAGTCCGTATGTCCGAGCACGAGCGACAGACTGTGCGCCAGCAGGGTTATCTGGCTGGCGATATTGACATGAGTCCAGGCGGCGCTGAAAAGCGCCAGCATGATCGCGTCGATATCAACACCGAGTTGTGGTGTATCGAAGAATATATCTCGGAATATGTGATGAGTCTGTCGCAGGGTGGTATTTTTATACGCTCAAGAAAGCCGCTTGCGATTGGAACCCGCGTGACCCTGAAATTCACCGTGATCCTCGATGATATCGAAACGGTGGAGGGCGAAGGCGAAGTCGTTCGCGTGGAAAGTTCCCCGGAGCATATGGGAATGGGCGTGGCGTTTACGCGCCTCACCGCCGAGAGCAAAGCGTTGATTGACGAGATATTGGAGCGCGCCAATCGCAGCGCTTAAAAGCGCCCTGTTTTCAGATACGATTCAATGCATTGATAGGCATGGGCGAGTTCTTGTGAGAGCTGCGTGGCCTTGGCTTCCATGTCCGGATCGCTTGCGAATTTATCGGGATGATAGCTGTGCATGAGCTTGCGGTAGGCCGCGCGAACGGTCGGCAAATCTGAACCAAAAGGCACTTCAAGATTTGCATAATAGTGCTCAAGCGTTTTATTGGCCGGCGGACCGCTCACGCGCGCCTGTTCGCCGCCGCCGATTTCTTCCCAGCCTTTGGCCGCACCGGCATCACTATCGAACACGGATTTAACGCCCCCACGCTCCTCGAAGTCTTTGACCTGATCGAGAAGATGGTTGAGGTTGGCACGCACCGTGCGAAACAGTCTGTCTTTGAATTGACTCATGAATATTGCCTGATTACTTCTTTCGAATAACTTTTTGAGGTGCGGGGTCGCGATCGGCTTGCCAGAAAAGCCATAATGCAACGCCAACCATCACCAGACCGATCACGCCCCAGAGGACAGCCCACACCGTTGCCGGCACACCGGTCATCGAAGCCATATTCGCGGCATCCGAGTGCCCGATACCGCGCGTGCTCAAGGTGTACAATTGTTTGAGACTATCCAGTCCGTCAAGCGAAAGTGTCACGCCCAGAAACAATAAGGCTGTGTGCGCAACCAGCCGAGAGCCGATTACACCCGCACCGAGAATCACGCTGCCGACCAGCAATCCGACAGCCCAGGTCAAAAGCGCGTTGGTTAACGCAAGATACAGCACGGTAAACGCTAGAATCATCGCGCCACCTGCGTAGAACAGCCTGCTTTTAGACACGTCATTCGTACGCGGACTGCGGCCAAGCGCCAGTAATCCAAGCCCTGCGCCAAATCCAGCCACGGCGATAAGCGCACTTCCATAACCGGCAAATGCAACCGTGGCCAACAGCGTAGCCGCTCCCAGCGCGATCATCGAACCTTTTGCCCACTTACGACGGCTCCCCGCAACCAGCAGCCCAACGCCCAGAATCATCGATCCCAGATAACCCGCCGAACTCACAAAAAACCGCGCACCACCGCGCGAGAGCGTCTGCCCGCTCGTATCCCAGTTTACGTGCATTCCCTCAACCGAGCCGCCACTCAAAACGGTGGCCAGCGCGTGCGAAGTTTCATGCACAAATGTGCCGAAAAGACGAAACGGATAGATAATAAACTCGCCAAAAGGCACAAGCATACACACGACCACCACACTGATCGCTATCAGCAATAGATTGCGCGCGCTCGGTTCAATTTGTTGGTCGTTTCGTTTGCTCATGGTCTCAATCCCGCGGTTAAAAAGGCGATGCTGTGAACTTCTACGCTCTGCTAAGGGTAACGTCCCGTATATGAATATACAACCAGTGGCGCTGGTGGCGAATTTGACATCCGCCAACCTCATTGGACGCAGTGTATATAACCCCCTGTTATTGCGTGGAATTTCATACAAATTTATTCTGAAATCCACGATGGCATATTCAGGCAACCTTTTATGTTTAAAACCGTGGTAGATTTGGCCACTTCCCACTTTTGAGCTGTCGTGCTTGAATACCGCAGCATCGTTGAGAAGGACCAGATAACACTCAACTCCCAGCAATCATTTAATTAAAAGCGTGTATTATAATGGCAAGTCATAAGCATTGCGAAACACATTCTGAACATGGTTGTGGCCACCACGCGCCACAAGTTC
>JBEBSM010000338.1:0-4368 GCA_040394315.1 Lujinxingia vulgaris | reverse complement strand
AACTGATTCCACCGAAGTTGTCGGTTCCGCCAATAAATCACTCGGCCCCGCATGACTTTCCGGTCTGACAACAGGCTCAAACGACCACACAAATTCCGCAAGCCCACCATCCGCACGCAACGCGATCGTCGCCTTTGCATTCACAATCGTCGCTTCAATTTTACGCCGATTCCTCACAATCCGCGCATCCTCCATCAACCGCTCAATATCTTCCGCCCCAAACCGCGCAACCTTTTCCGGATCAAATCCACAAAAAACTTCCCGAAACGCCTCACGCTTTCGCAAAATCGTCGCCCACGACAACCCCGCCTGAAACGCCTCCAGACTTATCCGCTCAAACATCCCCTGCTCATCGCGCACCACCCGCCCCCACTCCACATCGTAATAATCACGCAGCATCGCATCCACACCTGCCCACGCCGGACGCCACACTCCGTCCTCGCCCAAAACCCACCCCGCCGCCACACGCGCATCGTTCAGCTTACTTTCCATCGTCATTCTGCCTTCCGAAACGTCAGGTTAATCCGCCGCCGCCCAAGCCGCACGTGCTCCGCCTCCTTGAGCGCCAACACGCCATGAAACCGCAACCGCGACTCACCACCCCACACCACAACATCTCCGTGCTGCAACGCCACACGCTGCTGCACATCCGAGCGCTCCATGCCCCCAAACAAAAACACAGCCCCAATCCCCAACGAAACCGACACAATCGGCTGCCCAAAATCACGCTCGTTTTTATCCTGGTGCAACGACATCTTCGCCCCAACCTCATACTGATTGATCAAACAAGCATCCGGCACAAACCCCTCATACCCCGCCACACGCGCCGCCCTATCCGCCAACCGCAAAAACGATTCCGGCATCACCGGCCACGCCCGCCCACTATCCGGATCAATTCCCTGATACCGATACCCCGTCCTATCCGTCACCCAACCCAGC
This sequence comes from Lujinxingia vulgaris, assembly GCA_040394315.1. Classification (GTDB taxonomy): domain Bacteria; phylum Myxococcota_A; class Bradymonadia; order Bradymonadales; family Bradymonadaceae; genus JACCWM01. The sequence goes on along the minus strand of JBEBSM010000338.1, from coordinate 3,429 downwards.
GCCCCACAATTCGTCATCGCAACCGACATCTGATGCCCACCCGGCGTCACCATCCGCCGAAAACCAGCCGCCAAAACCACATCTCTCAGATCCTTCAACAACGCAGCTTCATCCTCCAACGCAAGCCCACGCAAAACCACCGCACCTTCACCCAATACTTGAACTTCCGGCCCCACCCGTCCCGCATCCTTAAACAATTCGAGCGTCATTCCCACAACTCCTTGCAACCCATTTACTTCAACAACCGTTCACGCTCCAAAAGCGCACGCTTTCGCTCAACACCCCACCGATACCCCGCCAACCCACCATCCTTCGCAACCACCCGATGACAAGGAATCACCACCGCCAGCTTATTCGCACCACACGCCGAAGCCACTGCCCGCACCGATTTCACAGCCCCAATCCCAGCCGCAATCTCCGAATACGTCCGCGTTTCCCCCACCGGAACCTCACACAATGCAGCCCAGACACGCTTTTGAAAATCCGTTCCCCGCACATCCAACACCACATCCAACACCACATCCATCCCGGCACCAGCTCCCGACGCCTCCACAAAACCCGTTACTTTTTTCAGCACATCCCCCAACCCACCATCATCCAAAATCACCCGGGCTTTCGGAAACTTCGCCCCCAACTCCCCCACCATTTCCTCCTCGCTATCCCCCAACAAAACCGCACATACGCCAGCATCACCAACCGCAACCAAAACCCGCCCCAGATAACACGCACCCACCACATAACGAATTTCCATACTTCGATCCTCCAAAAAACCCCTCACCATTCCAGGACCGTCTCGTTATCACAAAACATCTAAAGTTTTTATAACCTTTCCCCAATCCTAAAAAACCAACCCACCCCAAAAAACTTTCTATTTGATCGTATAGCGACATTTCGAGCCATTGACGACTCCCTTAATTCGCTGTTAGCTTCACCCCAACATCAATTCGTTCCTAAGCATTCGGCCAATACCGAATCGGGGGGAACACCAACACCGGCAGCTCAACGTCCCCAAACGACGTCGTCCTTCACCGCGCGCTTGCACGTCCACGCTCAAAACCCCATTTCGCGGGTTTACCGTGCCCGTAATGCAACGTCCTGAATGATGCCCTGCCACCTGTACGGAGTAATGCATGATTCGGTTTTCACGCCCCTCAACCCGTTGTCTTCTGGCGACACTGATTTGCAGCCAACTCGTAGGCTGCGCCCAACTACAATCGCCGCCCAAAGAACGGATCGACCACGTTGTAATCCAATCTTTTCAGGAAGAACACACGACCCCAGGCGAGTTTGTCGTCCACGGACTGACGACCCAAAACGAGCGCATTCGTGCCAACGTCCAGCAAGAAGAACTCTGCTACACCGTTGCATTCAACGAAATCGAACATCAAAAAGTCCGCACCTTCGAAGCCGATAACGTCGGCCTGGACATCGCAGGCGGCCTGGTCCTGGGCGCAGGTGCCGGCGTTTTGCTCGGACTATCCCCATCCATATCCGACGAAACTCGCTTCAACACCGACGGCGAGGAAACGGCTTCCTACCAGCAGCTCGCGGTCAGCTCCGGCATTGTGCTCGCGCTCAGCAGCCTGTGGGCGCTTGGAAACGGTATTTTAGTCAACTCAAAAACCGGCGACCGCCCCTACGACACATCCTGGACAACACGCGAAGAGCAATCCCAAAGCGCCCACCGCACCTGCGGCACAACAGACGTCTCCGATGGAACCCTCAAAATATCCGCCGGCGACCGAATCCTTGGCCAATCGAAGTTCTCGGATGGAAAAATCGATCTCGATCTGCGCGCTTCTTCACGCGCCTGCCTCGACACCAGCATCCTCGGCCAGACCGTGAAAGTTGCCTTTGAACCCTACGACTCCACCGAATCCATCGCGATTACCGAACTCAATCTCGACGACTGCATCCACGCCACCGCAGCCAGGCAACGACTCGATCTTGCCCGAAAACAACTCGACACCTTCTCCACACCCAACGAATTTGCTCGCGTCGCAATCCACCTGAACGAAGCAAACGCGCTGCTCGAAAAACTTCCCTCCACCGATCCAGACCACGCGCGCTTGACCACGCGCTACGCCGAACTCCACGCCAGCACCGCCAGCGTATCCGGCAAATTACTGGACGACAGCCTGCTCGCGTTCCACCAAACGCTCACGCACGCAAACGCGCGATCCGCCGTAGAATCCGCACGCGCAAGCCTCGAACTTTCACACTTTGTCGAAGGCTCTCGCCTCACAACCTGGCAGCGCGTTTACGACGATCTCGTCAAATCCAGCCAGTCCAACCTGCCCGATGCTCACGCAGCACTTGAAGATCTACTCAAACAAGATGCCTCCACCCGAAGCTGCCTCGTGGCCACGCTCAGCACCGACGCCACCAATCTCTGCCCAGCCTGGCTCGACAGTGAACTCGTCACCAGGACCTTTGCACCCATTCAAACACGCCTGACAACCTCGCTCGACCAGCAAACGACCCGGCTAACTTCCGCCACGCGCCAGCTCGAAAAAAAGGTCACCGATGACAATTTCAACGCGCTCTCGCACCAATTCGACCTGAGCGAACAAGCACTTGAACTGTGCACTCCCGGACTGTGGACCGAAAACCTGCAACCCTCCTGCACCCGCTTAAACCAGAGCCGCGAACAGGCCGTCGACATCGCCCGCGCAAGCCAGACCGCATTGGAGCAAATCCGCATCAAAAACACCGCCAAAGAATGGCGCGGACAATTCGCTCAGTGCCGCAAAGTTGCCAAGGCCAGCGAAGCCTTTCGAGCCGTCCAAAGATGCGACGCCAATTGCCAGAAAATCCGCGATCGCGTGATCGCAGACTACAACCAGCTCCGCAATTTCTCCGTCGAAAACCAGGCCTGGGACACCGAAACACTTACCAAAGTCCGCTCAGAATGCCGCGATGCCGGCTGCCCGAGCTGCCCCTGAGCCATCACCAACTTCCTAGAATCAACTTCAATAAAAGCAATTCTTCATTCATCCAACTTCCTATAAGAGATTGAAATCATGCAAAAATCACCCACCAACCCATCGCAACAAACCGCGGACAAACAAGCCAAGGTCCAACAAAAAATCGAGAAATTCGAGCGCAACGTGGTTTTCCGCACCGCCCGTGGCTACTTCCTACTCATGGCGCTTATCGCCGTCCTCGTTTTCGGCGCCGGCATCGCCTTCGGTCTGTGGAGCTTCGTCAAAACACCCATCCCTGAACCCACAATGGCCGAGCTGCCCGAACTGCTCGAGCCGCCCGCCCCACTCAGCTACGCGAGCGTCAAAGAATGGATTTCTGAGCAGGCCAAAGAAAAAGACAATGCGCGCCAGCGCCGCACCGAATCCGAACCCTTGTTTCCAAAAACCTAAAACGAAAACGACACCTATGATCGCGAACTTCAAGCCGAGAAAAAAGAGCTCG
>JBEBSM010000337.1:0-4377 GCA_040394315.1 Lujinxingia vulgaris | reverse complement strand
TTTTCCGAGAATAGTTTTGGCGGCGGCAGTGCGATGGAACTGGCAAGCGAGTTTTCGGTTGCGCTGTGGAACGGCGAGAGTTTGCCGACGTCCATTCGTCTGGGAACGTTTCCGGACGCGAGTCAGGGACAGATTCACACGAATCAGCGCGAAGTGCAGTTTACGACTAACGCAGGCCCGGTTTATCGCATGCGGATGATTGGCGAAGAACGTACGTGGGATGTTTGGGCGATGGGCGCGCCGGGATCGGCTGCGGAATTTACGCATACGATGAAAGTTCCGATGGCGCCGGCGAACCGTCAGGATTTGTTCACGAATTCGACGATTATGCTTGATGCAATCCGTAGTTCGGTAACGCTGGACGATCTGGTTCGCAGTGCTGGTGTTGGACTGCGAAATGCCGGCCTTGTTTCCACGAGTTATAATCGCACGCGTTTGCGCTGATTGGTTGTCTGCTTTATACAAGGCTGTTGCGTGATCGTGTCTGATCGTGCAACAGCCTCGTTGTTAATTTGAACTGTCTACTGTTGACGTTCAAGATTCACCCCAGCCGTATTTTTTGTCTGATTTTTTGAGAAAAACATGAATCATCGAGTTGTCCTGGGGCGCAGTCTCTGCGCGCTTGTCCTGGGTCTTGGCGCGTGCAACGCGAAGTCTCCCGAAACTACAGATCCCGCGCGAACTGACGCGATAACCGCTCAAGCGAGCGTTACGACGGGAGGCGGCAAGATCGAGCCTGCGTCGGCTAAATCCAATGGTAAGGCGGATGCCAAACAGCAATTGCCGCCGACGCTTGCGACGCTGAGTGCGCCGCATTTCGAGGCGTTCAATCTCTTGACCAATCGGCCACTTGCGCATCGCATGGAAGACGCCAATACGGCGGCTACCGTTGCGATTGATGCGACCAGCGTGGATTTCGTGCGTTATATTCACGGGAATCACGCAAGTGACTGGATGTTGCAGGCGAAAGTCGACGGTGGAGTCGTGGCCGGCGTCAAAGGTCGGACGGCTCTGATGTGGCTTCCGGCGTTTCGGCCGCAGCAAGGCGAGAACTTTTTGCGAGCGAATGTTTATAATCCTGCCAAGGGACATAATGCGCTCACGATTACGCTGAATGGCCAAAAGCTTCCGGATCAGTCACTGAAGGAAGGCTGGCAAATCATTGAAGTGCCGATTACCAGTGCGAGCAGTCTGCGATCGGATAACACGATCGATATGACGTTCAGTAATATGGGCCGCATCAACGGTAATCTATCGGGCGGCGGCTTTGGCTGGCTTCGAATCGGCGCTGCCGGTCCGAAGCCTGTGCTTGTGGAACCTGAAGTTGTTGAGGTTGCGCCGGTTGCTGAAGATGGTCAGGCAGATGCTGACGTAAAAGCAGGTGAGCCGCAGGGTGCGCCGGCGTCACGAAAAGATGCTGGAACGGCGAAGTCGGTTGTTGAACCAACGCCTGCGCCGTCCAAACTTCCTCTGCAGCAGGGTGAGTTTTCGCTTTCGAAAGAGCAGGGGCTTGCTTGGTTTGTCTGGATTCCAGCCGATGCCAAGCTCGATCTTGAGTTGGAAGCCGACAGCGGCTGTGGACCGGTTGTTGAGGTTTTTGGCGAGTCGGGGAAGGGAAATGTTGATTCGTTGCTGAAGACGGAATTGAAGTTGGTGGAAGGTCATGGCGCGATTCAAAAAGCGGCCGTCGATCTTAGCACTTATGCCGGTCAGGTTACGCGCCTGGAATTGCGGGCATCGCCTGCTTGTGGCGACAAGCCGGTGACGTTTAAGCGTGCGCAGCTTGTTGTTCCTGGCGAGAAAAAAGAAATTCCGAAGGTTAAGCCACCGAAATATATTGTGTTTTGGATGATTGATACGCTTCGTGCCGATCACTTGCCGATTCATTTTGATACGAACGTGCAGGCTCCAAACATCAAACGATTGGCGGATGAAGGTGCGTCTTTCAAGCTCGCTTACGTTCAGGGAACGGAATCGCGCGTAAGTCACGCTTCATTGTTTACGGGGTTGTATCCGAATCGTCACAAAGTTTTGGTACGCGGTAAAGTTGCGCCAAACGTGCCGATTATGTCGGAATATATCAAAAAAGCCGGCTATAAAACGGGTGCAATCGCGTCCAACGGTTATGTTTCGCATTTGTTGAATCTGGATCGTGGATGGGATTATTATACGAATAACATTCATGAAGAAACGGCTGTTGGCGGCATGTTCATGGCGCGAGGTGGCGTGCGCTGGGCGACCGATAACAAGGACAATCCGTTCTTTTTGTACCTTGGAACGATCGATCCACACGTTACCTATCGGCGACACCAGGAGTTGATTGATCTGTACGAAACCACGCCGTACAGCGGACGTTACGACCGTTATTGTTCGGGCGAAGATCTCGGGCTTATCAAGGGCAAAAAGCTTGAGGTTAACGCGCGGGATCGGGAGCGGATTCATAATCTGTATAAAAACGAAATCACGTACAACGACCAGGCGTTTGGTTTCTTGCGCGAACAGCTCGAAGAACTCGGAATCTGGGACGAGACGATGGTTGTCGTGACGGCCGATCACGGCGACGAATTCTGGGAGCACGGCGGTGTTGGTCATGGCCACAATGTGCATCAGGAACTCGTGCATGTTCCGCTGATCGTTTACTATCCGCCGTTGATTCCGGCGAAAACCGTGGTCAACGCAGGCGTGGATATCGTGGACGTTCTGCCAACATTGCTTGATGTGATTGGCGCAGAAGCCGCTGCGGATAAGCAGGGGAAAAGTGTTCTGCCGCTCATCTATAATCAACACGGTGGCTACCCGGAGCCGGCGATTGCGACACAGTACTTGATGCATTATGCGATGCAGCTCGAGCAGTGGAAATTGTATCTCAAGCGTGGTGATTTCCGGATTTACGATCGAAACAATGATCCGCTTGAGCTGACGGATGTTGCCAGTGATCATCCGCTGGCAAGTCGTTGGCTGCTAGATTCCGCCGGCTGGTTTCGTGCATATCGCGAGCAGTGGGACAAACGTAGCTGGGGCACGCCGAGCAATGTTCAGGCAGGATTTTCCGAGAAAATTCAGGGCAAATAAGCGGGAAGTTTTGCGGGCGATAAAAGTTTCTGGATGAATCGCGACTGGTGCCTATGTTGAATTATCCCTTGCCCTGGTAAGGGGTAATTCACTGGCACATGTTGTAGATGAGAATCTCTTGAAATATTTTTCGCGCATGATCTTCGTTGTTCTTTTAGCCAGCTTTTTTACCGCGCTAATAGCAATTTCCGGCCCATCCTCGGCCAGCGCCCAACGCTCCATCAACTCGCCAGATCGCGACATCGTGTCGGTCATTACGGCCGACGAATCATTGCAGTTCCACTATCCGCGGCGTTTCAAGCCTGCCGCTGAAATTCTAGAAATCCAGGGGCCCGCGCTTTTTCATACGCTTGAAAAAGAACTCGGTATTGAGAACTTCCCGACGGTCGATGTCTGGCTGTTGCCTAAACTCGATCTATTTTACTCGATCAATGAATTGCCCGGAAACGCTCCGCCGTGGGCTGTCGGCCTGTCGTTTAGCAAAAAACGCACGATTCTCGTGATGCACGGCATTGGTCCGAGTCGCGAACAGGTCGATACGATGAAAACCTTTTCGCATGAGCTTGCACACGTCGCGATGGACGAAGCCAGCGGTGATTATCGGGTTCCGCGCTGGTTCAACGAAGGATTCGCGGTCATGCACGCCGACGAGTGGGGCGTGGAACGAAGTGAAATGCTGTCGCGCGCAGCGACAACCGGCATGTTGATGCCATTTGAGTCGCTGACCAACTCATTTCCCGATCATCACAACGTCGTATCGGTCGCGTACGCGCAGAGTTTTCACTTTGTGCGCTATCTAAAAAACCGCTTCGGCGATGATCTCTTCGCAGGCCTGATGAAAAGTGTTCGCGAAGGTGATAACTTCTACCATGCACTGGAAACGCAAACGGGCATGCCATTTTTCGAAATAGAAACCCAGTGGCGAGACCAGTTGGTGCAGGGAAATTCTCTCTGGTCGATTTTGAGCGATGAAAACATAGTATTTTTTGGCGCCGCGCTACTTTTCCTTGTAGCGTGGGTCGTGCGAAGGAATCAAAAGCGCAAAAGGTTGCAGGCAATGTCCGATAGCGATGTACCTGAAACCTGGGATTATGACGATTCTCACTACCCCTTACCGGGCGAATCTCACCGACTATAGCAATCATGATGATAGCAAATTGGTCGGGCGAAAATAGCAGATGAGTCAAGACACATTCGCGCTTTTGATATACAGCACTTCATAGATTTTATTCATGCCACGGACGGCATGAAGTGTTGGTGTACAGGAGCTAAGGATGGCCCACGAAGTATCGGATCTTCCCCCCT
>JBEBSM010000336.1:0-4385 GCA_040394315.1 Lujinxingia vulgaris | reverse complement strand
AAACGATTGTGACACATCGAATCGACAATTCGATTCACTGTAAGGGAACACGATGGGCAAGTACTCAGGCGGAAAAGGCGGCAAAAGCACGCTGATGGGCGAAATCAACGTCACCCCGATGGTCGACGTGATGCTCGTTTTGCTGATTATTTTCAGGGTCACCGCACCGATGATTCATGAAGATCCGGACAAGCGCGAGGTTGAGCTGGATTTACCGGTCACGCGGGATAACGAAAATCGCGTAAGTCCAAAAGATATCGATAAAATCATCCTGGAAATTACGCGTAATCTCGAAGTGAAAATTGGCACGGAAATGCTCGTCGATTGCAGTGAACACAAAAACGGCGGAGCAGCCGATCGTTTTGAGCCTTGTTTTGAAACGATAGAAACCAAGCTCAGAAACAATCCGAAACTGCAGGAAGATGGACAGATTTATCTTCTGGCCGATACCGAAATACCGTACGGGTTTGTTGTCGGAACGATGGCACGTATCCGAAAGGCCGGCGTCAATAAGCTTGGCATGATCACCAATCCTGAATACGCAGCAGGCGCTCCGGCCGAGAATGTTCCGGCCAACAAAGCTACCGGCGGAAAAGGAAAAAGCGGGAAAAAGAAATAAATCCCCCCTGACCACGCGGTTGTATTCGTAGCGGTGTGGTATGGTCTCTTGTCGCAAGAGGCCGGTGATGTCTGATTACCCTTCAATTTGGATTGTCTGCGCTGTGCAAAATCCCACACTTCAAGTTTCCCCGATGACTGCGGTAACGCGCGGTCGTACTGCGCCTGTTCTCAGCGGTGTTTTGACATCGCTGGTGCTTCACGGCGCGTTGATTGGCGCGGTTATTCTCGGCTCAATGTATGCCGGTGAATCGGAGGATGATGTCGGGTACGAAGTCGTTTTTGATCAGGTAGAGTTGCTTGCGCTGGGCGAGGAAAAGCCGCCCAACGAGTTACCGCGTCTGCCAAATCCCGCGGCCGCGCCGACTGTGCCAGAGTCGGCTCCCACGGTGCCGGTGGATGATACGCCTCCGCCGGTCGAAGTTCCGCCAGAAGTTGTGCCGGATCCAAGCATTGCGCGTGACCAAGAGCGTGTGCAACGTGAGGAGCAGGCAAAAAGTGAAGCGGATGCGCGTCAAAAACGCATGCAAGATGCACTGAGTGCGCTGCACAATCCAGACCGGCCAACGAACACCGATACACCGGCCGGAAGTGCGGACGGGATTGTTGGAGGAACGGTTTCTGATGCTGCGATGGCCAGTATGATGGGCACGTATCAGGCAAAGCTGTTGGCCGAAATCCAGCGTTATTGGGAGGTTCCTTCAACCATCTCGACCCAGGAAAAGGCAGCGCTTGCCGGCCAGGTTCATGTCTACGTTCGTCTGAGTGAGGGCGGGCATATCGTAAGTTATACGTTTCGAAATAAGAGCACGAACGAGCAATACAACGACAGTATTGAGCGTGTTCTTAAGAGGTTCCAGGCGCAGTACGGCGGAAGATCTTTGCCGATGCCTGATCACCCGGAAGTTCGTCAGGTCATCGTGACACGAGGGCTGGAAATGAAGAACTGGGAAGCCGTTAATCGCTGAAAATACGTATTCATACGAGTCGTATTTCACGTGGATGACGATGGAATGCACGTATTACTTCAAGGTGTTTTTATGATGATGCAAATATTCTCCAATTCTCGAGTATCTTCGCTGCTGGTCGCAATTTGTTTGCTCGCTGCAGGTGTTTTTAGCAGCAGTCTGGTGCTGGCGCAGGACCAAACCAAGAGTTCTGCAAACCAGACCAGTGTAAATAACGGATTTACAGAACCGGCACCGCCGCCGGCCAGCGGAATCGAAATCGATGTTCGGGTTGGAGCACGCCGTGTACTGCTTCCACTGGCCGTTCCCGATACGCAGAGCGCAGCCGAGGACACCAAGAAGGTTGCAACGCAGGTTCAAGAGACCTTGCGTAGAACGCTTGATTTTGCAGGCTATTTTAAGGTGTTACCGACCGACGGATTCTTTTTTGATCCGTCTACGGAAGGGATGTCGCCGGCCGATATTAATTTCCAGAACTGGTTTAACGTTGGCGCGCAGGGGCTCATCAAAAGCAGCGTGCGCAAGCAGGGCGACCAGTTCCTGCTCGATTTACGGCTGTATGCGGTCGACAAAGGTCAGCCCGTTACCCTGAAGTATACCGGGAAACCCGTGGCTTCGGCCGGCGTGGATGCGCAGGTCAATGATTTTGTGAACGCGGTTATCGAACATTACACCGGCCAACGCGGTGTTTTTGGCTCACGTATTGTGTACGCACAGCGCGATTCGAATGGTCTGAAACAGATATTCTCGATGAATATGGACGGGACGAATCGTTCACAGATTACGAAAAACCGTGCGATCAATATTTTGCCATCCGCCAGCGGCGGCGCTGTTTTTTACACGAGTTATCAGGATGGAAATCCCGATCTCTGGGTATATCGCGATGGAAAGCATTCGAAGCTTTCTTCACGGCGTGGACAAAACAGTGGCGCAGCCGGTTGTAAGGATAAACTGGCCGTAACGCTGTCGATGGGCGGCGAGAATGCCGATATTTATTTGATCGACGCGAAAGATGGCAAAATTGAACGCCGTCTGACCGATCACTGGGCAATTGATACCAGTCCACGCTGGAGCCCGGACTGCTCACAAATTGCTTTTGTTTCTGGACGTTCAGGCGGCCCACAAATCTATGTGATGAGTGCGGAAGGTGCAGATCAGCGCAGATTAACGCATCAGGGCAGCTATAACAGCAATCCGAGCTGGTCGCCCAAGGGTGACGTTATTGCATTCAGTGCGCGTGATCAGTTCAATCATTTCGACATCTTTACGGTCGATTTGCAGGGAAATATCGAACGACTCACCCAGGATCAGGGTAATAATGAAGAACCCACGTTTAGCCCGGATGGCCGCTATGTGATTTTCACAAGCGATCGCGGTGGAAAAGGCAAACGCCTGTGGTTAATGACTTCTGATGGAGAAATTCAAAAGCTGCTGACCACCGACGGTGCAGGATTTACTGAGCCGAGTTGGATCCACTGAGTTTTGAAAGCGTACAAATGAACACAGCGATTGAAGTGTAACAATGAATTCCATCAGCATGAATGAAACGGTGATTGTATGAAGTATAATATCAATGCAGGCCCTCACAGAAATAACCTTGTGCTGTTGATGAGCAGCCTGCTTATTCTGGTTTTTATGGCGGGATGTCCCAAAGCGCCGCAAAAAGCCTTGGATGATGCGGAACGCGCATTGCTTGATGCACAGGATAAATCGGATTGTGCGGGCGAGAAGTACCGTGCTGCCGAAAAGCTTCTCGAAGAAGCACGCGTATTGGTCGAGAAAAAGGATTACGACGGCGCCGAGCGCAAAGCCCGTGCGGCCGAGAAACTCGCCCTGGAAGCGCGCGAATATGCAGATTTGAACTGGGAAGATTGCCAGCGTCGTCTGGAACTTGCGCGTCAGGCTCAAAATCCAAAGCCAGCACCTGTGGAAGAGTCAACGGGCTCGGATTATGACGAAGAAGAACAGCTTCGTTTGTCGACACTATATTTTGGTTACGACAGCTCGGAAGTAGCGTCGGACTCACGCAATGCGCTTGAAGAGAATGTGCGCTGGTTGCGAACGAACAAGGATAAGCCGGTTGTGCTTGAAGGACATACCGATGAGCGCGGCACGGCGGAATACAATCTTTCGCTGGGCGAAAAACGTGCACGTGGTGTGCGCCAGTATCTGATTCAGCTTGGTATTGATGGCGATCGACTGAGCATTTTGTCGTACGGCGAAGAAAAGCCTGCGGCGTATGGTCAGACGGAATCAGATTTCTCGCGTAATCGTCGCGTTGAGTTCATTCCTCAAAAATAGCGGAACGCCATGACTCGTTATGCGGTAGATACAAAGTGCCTGCAGGAATTCTCTGCACAAATTGGACTGCCGGTGATCGTGGTCGCGGCGAACTGGCTCGACGATCGTCAGGTCGAGCTTGATGAGAAGGCTGCACGCGTGTTCTATGATGTACTCGAAGCAACGCTTGCAGGGACCTCCGGCGATCAATCGCCGGAGGTCGCGCTGGTGCTGGTCGGGCAGGGCGGTCAGAGTGGATTTGCTGACGGAGTACGGCGCGTGTTTAGCGGTCTGAAAATGACTTACCGCGCCTATCTTCCTGGTCCTTCGAACGGCGCGATGACCTTATTAAGCCTTGGTGCTTCGCAGGTGATTCTTCATCCTTTCGGGGGTGTGGGATCGTTTGACAGCTATGAGGATGAGCAGGCGCGAAGTAGCGCGGAGATGTTGGCAGCGCGCATGTTGTTGACCGGCGGTCACACACTGGATGCGAAACGGCTCGATCAGCTTCAATCTTCA
>JBEBSM010000335.1:0-4387 GCA_040394315.1 Lujinxingia vulgaris | reverse complement strand
CAAAAGTCTGAACCAGCTCGTATTCATCCCACGTCCGGTACAACGTCGGCCACAAATCCGCCGTAAACAACCGTTCGCCCAGCGCAAAAACCGCCGACAAGTCCTCCAGTTCCATCTCCCGAACCAACACGGGCGCACCGCCCGATTTCTCCTTCTTTTCCTTCTTTGTTACGACACTCCTGGTTGGTTCCGGTTGTTCAGAATCCGCATCGTCGCTCATGACAATCTATTCTCACTCAAGGTTGGGTTTGTTACTTAAATGGTCTATTTGCTTACCTTTTAAACCAGATCCCACACGATCTAAATGGCTGCTGACTTCTATACTAAAAAAACAAAGACGGTAACTTAGTTATGCATCCCATCCAAATCGATTCAACCAGTTTGCGACAGCCACAAACGGTGCTATCGTGCCCGCGTGATGACCGAAGCAAATCGTTTTTCATTTTGAGAGTATTGTAATGCGTATAGGACTACTTACCGGCGGCGGAGATTGCCCCGGATTGAATGCTGTGATTCGTGCCGTAACCAAAAGCCTCATCCTCAAATGCAACGCCGAAGTCATCGGTTTTGAAGAGGGTTTTCTCGGCATGATCGAACAGCGATACCGTACACTGGAAATCAAAGATCTCACCGGTATTTTGACCCAGGGCGGCACCATTTTGGGCACCCACAATCGCGCCAATCCTTTTAGCTACTACGCAGAAGGCGGCGCCGACGTTTCTGACCGCGTCCTCAAACTGTACCAATCCCTCGGACTCGACGGCCTGGTCGTGGTTGGCGGCGACGGCACCATGTCGATGTGTTACCAGCTCCAGAAAATGGGCATCAACATCGTCGGCGTACCCAAAACCATCGACAACGATCTGATGCAAACCGACCGAACCTTTGGCTTCGATACCGCCGTCATGATCGCCACCGACGCTGTCGACCGCCTGCAAACCACCGGACGCAGTCACGGCCGCGTCATGATCCTCGAAACCATGGGCCGCTACGCCGGCTGGATAGCCCTGCACGCCGGAATCGCCGGAGGTGCCGACATCATCTTATTGCCCGAAATCCCCTACGATATCAAGGAAGTAGCCCGTGTGTGTCGCGAGCGCGAAAAACGCCAGCGCTTTACCATTATCGTCGTCGCCGAAGGCGCCACCGCACGCGGCGAAGACATGGTCGTACGCGAACACGACGAAACCAGCCCCGACCCACTGCGCCTTGGCGGCATCGGAAACCTCGTCCACAAACAGCTCAAACCCCTGGTCGACAGCGAAATCAGAACCACCGTGCTTGGCCATGTGCAACGCGGCGGAACACCCACCGCATTCGACCGCGTTTTGTCCACCAACTTCGGCTGCTACGCCGCTGCACTCGTCGCCAACCGCAACTTCGGCGTCATGGTCGCGCTGAAAGACAACAAAATGACAAGCGTTCCACTCAAAGAAGTCGCCAACAAAACACGCACCGTTCCCGTCGACTCCTTCATCGTCCAATCCGCAGCCGCCGTCGGAACATCCTTTGGCGTCTCACCCGAAGCATTCGACATCACATCACTTGTCGGCGACGTCCCACTCGATTAATTTTCGAGAGACTTCTCTTTTGAAGGGTTTCCCCATGACGTTATCCCCCGTATTTACCGGACTTATTCTGGCATCAGCACTGCTTTTGCCAGCCTGCGCCGCGCCGAAACACTCCAGCGAACCGCCCACCCAAAACGACATCCGGGCCAACGCCAAACGACTCGCCAAACAAAAAGACCAGATCGATGTCGTTCCCGAAAACCGAAACTGCGTGGACAGTGACCTGCGCGGCGGCGCTGTTCGCGTTCGAACCTGTCTGGTCCACACCATCCAACCGTCCGGCTATTCCAACTCCGAAACCGGTCCACAGGTCGCCACCGTCGTCCAAACTCCCAACTTTGCCTACGGAAATCCCATGGGCTGGACCGTCGAAGTACGCAAAGACGGCAAAATCCTCGTCAACCAGGCCCTCACAACCGAGCAGGGCGAAGCCATCGATCGCGAAGGTTCACTGGAAGTAGAGTCTTCCATGCCACTGGGTGATTTACGTGAAATTGAACCGGGTGAGTACGAGGTTATCTACACGTCCGAAGATGAAGACGAAGAACCGATTCGTACCATCATCACGGTCCCAGAAAACCCTGCAGAACCCGTAGAAATCGAAACAGACTAAATCTATCAATTCCCCCGCTTCATCAAATCCACTTGAGGATCACAAGCAGGCGGGGCGTCATTTGGAAAACCTACAATGTGGTCAATGGTCGCCTTTTTCGCATTCGTCCTCAGCATGTGGGGCCTTGCGCACTACTATATTGCGCGCAACGTCATTGCTCTTTTCGCTCAAAAAAAGCCCCTCATTAACCTGACGGTTGCCCTCATCGGCGGCCATTTTTTGCTGGCCCCTATCAGCATGCTCATGCGCCGCACCAGCGCAGTTGGTCCCTTCTACACAGTACTCCAATGGCTCACCTATCTTGGCATGGGCGCATTCACCTTGCTCCTGGTCTTGATGATCATCAAGGACTTGAGCTGGCTTGTTTATCGAACCGTCAACAATATCTATCGCAAAAAAGCCCTGAAAGCCGCGGCCGCCGCCACAGACGCGTCTGCTGAACCAGCAACCGTCGAAGATCCCGCCCGCCGCATGTTTATCACAAACACCCTCAACGCCAGCGTCGTATCGGCCGCAGCCCTCGGCACAACCTACGGCGTCTACGAAGCACGTCGCCTGCCCCGAATCCTCCAAGTCGATGTCCCCATCGACGGCCTGGAACCCGGCCTCGACGGTTTTCGCATCGTACAACTGAGCGATATCCACGTCGGCCCGACCATCCGCAGAAAAATGTTCGAGCGCATCGTCGAAGCCACCAACGAACTCAAACCCGACCTCATCGCCATCACCGGCGACCTCGTCGACGGCCTCGTTTCCTCGCTCTGGAAAGACGCCGAACCCATCACCGACCTCAAAGCCCCACACGGCGTGTTTTTCTGCACCGGCAACCACGAATACTACTGGAACGCCCCCGCCTGGTGCGAAAAACTCATCGAAAACGGTATCAACGTCCTCAACAACGAACACCGCATCATCGAGCACAACGGCTCAAAGCTCCTCATCGCAGGCTGCACCGATTATACCGCAGAAAAACACGTACCCGAACACAAAACCGACCCCGAAGCTGCCATCGCAAACGCCCCGGCCCACAACGCCAGCATCTTGCTCGCGCATCAACCCCGCAGCATCTTTGCAGCCGCACGCGCCGGCTTCGATCTCCAGCTCTCCGGCCACACCCACGGCGGACAATTCTGGCCATGGAACATGGTCATCGGCCTGTTTCACCCCTTCTCGATTGGTCTGGACAAGCTCGAAAAAACCTGGATCTACGTCAGCCGTGGCACCGGCTACTGGGGTCCACCCATGCGAATCGGCGCGCCCTCAGAAATCACCGTCATCACCCTACGTGCTCCGAAACCCAGTTTGTAACATACGACTTCAACTCGCCAATATCGATTGGTTTGGCGAGCCAGGGATTTTCGAGTGTATTCAAAAACTTTTGCTCTTGCTGCGTAAATACGCCGCCGGTCATAAAAATAATTCGATCTGCATAATCGCAATTCATTTCGATGAGCGTTCGATAAAACTCGATACCACTCATTACCGGCATCATAAGATCACACAAAACCAGATCAATTTGCGGCCCCTCGCTCAATCGTAGCAACGCCTCGTGCGCACTGACGACGACCTCCACATCGTGCTCGCCTGACAGCACACGACGCAGTGAAGTGCCCACCTGGATTTCATCATCCACGATCAAAATTTGCTTTCGACCCGTCTGATTTACCGACGCCTTTTGCTCCGGCCTGTCCGGTCGTTCGAGCCGAGCATGAGGAATCGAAACACGAAAAACCGTCCCCACGCCGACTTCACTTTCAACTTCGATGCGGCCACCCAACTCTTCCACAATACTGCGCGATATCGACAACCCCAGACCAGTTCCCTCGTCATGAGATTTGGTCGTAACAAAGGGTTCGAAAACACGTCCCAGCAAATGTGGCTGAATCCCATTGCCTGTATCACTCACCTCCACGATCACACACCCGCCGGCGGCACGCGTGCTTACGCGAATCGTGTTCTCATCCGGATTGCCCTCAGGAATCGCGTGTACTGCATTGATCAGAAGATTCAAAAACACCTGCCCCAAACGACTTTCATTCACCGCCACCAACGGCGTTGGCCGCAAATCACGCTCCAAGCGAGCACGATATCGAAGGTCGGTCATAACCAGGTTAATCGAAAACTCAAGCGGACCGTCCACGCGGATCAGAGGGCTTTCCTCATTATCCACCCGCGAAAACGACTGAATACTCCGCACAACCTC
>JBEBSM010000334.1:0-4433 GCA_040394315.1 Lujinxingia vulgaris | reverse complement strand
TTGCTGTTTTTGAGCTGACAGGGATTCCGCCGGCTCCGCGAGGAGTGCCGAAGATCGAGGTTACTTTTTCGATCGACGAAAGCGGTATTGTCAGTGTAGCCGCCCAGGATCTGGGCACAGGGCGTGAGCAGCGCATGGATATTGTGACTGCCGGCGGCCTTAGTGAATCCGATATCAATCGAATGATCGCCGAAGCACAGGCGAACGAAGATAATGATCGATTGGGTAAAGAACTTATTGAGCAGCGAAACATGGCGCTCGGAATGCTTTATTCAACAGAACGTAGCCTTCAAGAATACGGAGAAATGCTTCCGGCGGAAGATCTTGTGGAAATTCAACAAGATGTGGCCATGGCAAAAGATCTGATTGATGGTGCGTCTCAAGAAGAACTCGTAACGATCATCGCAACGCTTGAGTCGGCTGCGTATCGTTTGGCGGATGCAATGTATGCGGCCGTTGATACTGGCGGTTGAGCTTGCTCGTTTGCGGCGAATAAATAAGAGTGATGCCGGGTTTCTCTTCGGAATCAATTTTGACATTCACTCTTGCGTTGATAGTTCATGGATCAAGACCTTTATCAAATTCTCGGCGTCTCGCGTGACGCCACACCTGCCGAACTAAAATCGGCTTATCGAAAACTCGCGCTCAAATACCACCCGGATCAAAATCAGGGTGATGCTGAGGCTGAGGAGCGTTTTAAGCAAATCAGCGGCGCGTACCAGATATTAAGCGACCCCGATAAAAGAAGTAATTACGATCGCTTTGGGTCAACCAGCTCTGCAGGCTCACCGTTCGCGGGTGGCTCGCCGTTTGGTGGCGGAGCCGGCTCGCCGTTTGGTGGTGCGGGCTTTGATAATCTGAGCGATTTTTTCGACCACTTTAACTCGGTATTTGGTGGCGCTGGCCCGGGTCAGGCAGGCGGCGGTGGTGGTGAACGCGTACGGAAACGGCGCGGTGTTGATGTGAAAGTCGATCTCGACATCACAATCACGGAAGCTGCGCACGGTGTGACGCGCACGATTGACGTGCCGACCAAGCAAGAATGCATGACTTGTCATGGCAGCGGTGCAAAGCCGGGAACGAAGCCAAAAACATGTGATCGATGCGGCGGCCAGGGAAAAGTACGCGTGCAACAGGGTTTTTTCTCTATGTTTCGCACGTGCTCGACCTGTGATGGTTCGGGCGAAATTATTGAACATCCGTGTTCTACGTGCTCGGGCAGCGGTCAGGTCGTGCGAACGGAAACGTTGTCGATCGACATCCCAGCCGGTGTGAACACCGGGCATCGGTTGCGTTGGGCCGGAAAGGGCGACGTAGGCAGCAACGGTGGCGATTCTGGCGATTTGTTCGTCGTTATTCGCGTCGAAGATGATGCGACGTTTGAGCGCGACGGGCTGAACGTGCGCTGTACGGTTCCGATTAGCTTTACGCAGGCATCACTCGGGGCGAGTGTCGAAGTGCCGACGTTGGATGGAAGCGTTGTTATGAAGATTCCGGCTGGTACCCAGTCGGGTCGCGTGCTTCGCCTTCGAAACAAAGGTTTTCCGGCTATTCAGGGACGCGAGCGCGGTGATCAACTGGTGACCGTAGCTGTCGAAACGCCTCAGCAATTAACGGCTCGTCAAAAAGAACTACTCGAAGAATTTGCTGCAGAAGCAGGCGAAAAAGTTGAACCGGAAGGCGGCGGCTTTTTCAAACGTGTGAAAAAAATCTTCGGATAAATTTGCTCATCGATTGTATAAAAAAGGCTAGAGCTCATGCAAAGTAAGCCGATCACTCGGCGTGATGTGCTGGTGCACGGCGCACTGTTGATCGCGTCTTGTTTTACAACGCTGGTGGCAGGCTTTTATCTGGCCAACGGTGATCCGCTCAGCGCGGCGTCCTGGCAAGACGCGACAACGCTGATGAAAGCAGCGAGTTTTGCGCTGGGCTTGATGGCGATATTGATAGCGCACGAGTTCGGTCATTATTTGCAGGCGCGTCGTCACGGTGTGGACGTGAGTCTGCCGTATTTTTTGCCGGGCCTGGGGCCGATTCCAGGTCTGGGGATCATTCCGTTTTTTGGAACATTTGGCGCGTTTATCAAAATGCGGCTCGGCTACATCGAAGCGCGTCGCCTGCTTGAAATCGGTGCATGGGGACCGCTCGCTGGCTTTATTGTCATGATTCCGGTGTTATTTACGGGCATGGCGCTCTCCGAAGTGCAGCCGCTGCCGGCCGACGGCGAATTTGTGATGCTCGGCAATTCGCTGCTGCTGCAACTCGCTGAATGGATGTTTTTTCCGGATATCGCGCCGGGGATGGATGTTTTTTTGCATCCGTTGGCGATGGCCGGATGGGTTGGGTGCTTGTTAACGGCACTGAACTTGTTGCCGATAGGCCAGCTCGATGGCGGTCACATCGCGTATAGCGTTTTTGGCGATCGTTATCGCCCGGTTGCGTGGGTTGTGTACGTGGGATTCGTGTTGCTTGGCCTGCTTGTTTTTCCGGGCTGGCTGATGTTTGCGATCCTGGTCGGTTTTATGGGGCCAACGCATCCGCGGATGATGGAAGGCGGGCCGGTGCGGGGGCGCTCGTTGTGGTTAGCCGTTGCGTCGTTACTGATGTTTGCGCTGACGTTTACGCCGCGG
Source organism: Lujinxingia vulgaris (assembly GCA_040394315.1). Taxonomy (GTDB): domain Bacteria; phylum Myxococcota_A; class Bradymonadia; order Bradymonadales; family Bradymonadaceae; genus JACCWM01. The sequence continues at coordinate 1,803 of JBEBSM010000334.1, read as the reverse complement.
CCGATTGTTGTTGATTCACTGCCTAGAATGCTCGGGCTCTGGTAGAAACAGGCTGGAATCATGGAAATCCGCTGTAATAAATGTGACTACGTAGGCGAGGCGGCTGAAGTTCGAAAGGTTTCGGGCGGCGTTGGGTTGGTCTGTTCACGTTGTTCGTTCACGACGGTTCTCAAGCTGTCGGACAGTAACGAAAAGCATGTAAATGTAGCGGGGAATACTGGGGAGAACCTGGGCGCGCAGGCCGATATGGATGCCGTTCTCTATCTTGTTCCTGCGGTGGGAGAGGGCGCGCGTTGTCCGAAATGTCTTGCATTGACGAAGCAGTCTGGCGGGGAGGAGCGGACGCATTGTGCGCGGTGTGGTCTGGAAATCTCGGGACTTGAGCGTTTTGCGCCCGGAAGTGCGCCGTGGGAAGTTGCTCCGGCTGGAAAAGAAGCAGCTTTTGCGCAGGCCGAGCAGTTGTGGCCTGCGTCCGGCGCATTTAATGCCGCTAGCCTCGATGCCTGGTGTGATCATGTGGAGGCAAACGATTTGCTGGATTATGCAATCCGTAAATTACAGCTCCAGCTTATCGAAGTGCCGGGTAATCGGTTGGCGCTTGCAGCGTTGGCCAGGATCGAGAAAAAGCTTCAACAACGCGTTTTTGTGGCGACGACCGAAGCTGAGTTGAGTGCGAAGGCGTATAGCGGCGAGGTTGCGACGCTTCGGAAGCGCTTGTTGATGTTTTCGCTCATCTTCTGGCTTGGGATCTTTATTTTGTTTGCGATGTTTTTCTGGCGGTAAGGTTAAAGTGATTTATCAAGAATTGGATTTGATCGAGAAGATTCAGTCATTATTTCCTACTCCGGACGGCGTTTTGCTGGGGATCGGGGATGATTGCGCGATTCTTGATCGAGGCCGATTTGATCTGGTGACGACGGATTCACTGGTTGAAAACATACATTTTCGCCGGGATTGGAGTAGCGCGGAAGATATTGGCTGGAAAATACTCGCGCGTTGCATCAGCGATATTGCGGCGATGGGCGGTGAACCGGGCGTTTTTTTCTTAAACCTGATTCTAGGAAGTCGGGATAACCGCGCGTTTGTAGACGGATTGTTGCAGGGCATGAAGGCGGCCAGTGATGAGCTGACGCGAGGTTTGTCGGCGCAGAACATTCGCGTATCTGTGGGCGGCGGCGACGTTTCTGCGACCGATGGCCCAACGGTTCTCACGATGATGTTGCTCGGTAGCTCGCCAGGAGCGGGCGCTGTTTTGCGAAGTGGCGCGCATCCGGGTGATCGTATTGTGTTGTTGGGGCCGACGGGTTTGAGCGGTGCGGCGGTAGATCTGTTGTCGGGCAAGATTGCGGCCGATCCGAATGATTATCCGGAGCTTTTGCGCGCGCATCGTCGTCCTCAGCCGCGAGCCATTATGGGTGCGTTGTTGGGGGAGCGAGCGATTCCGTCGGCGATGATCGATTTGAGCGATGGTCTGGCCCGGGATCTGATGCATATTCTCGCGAAAAGTGGTGTGGGCGCACGTATTGAGCTTGAGAAGTTGCCACGTCATCCAGCACTTCAACGTTTGGCGGACCAGACGAATACGGATATTTTGCACTATATGTTATCTGGCGGCGATGATTACGAATTGCTAATGGTAATCAATCCGGTGAGGATGGCAGAATTGGTAGAACTTGCAGACGCTGAAGGCTGCGAGGTGTACGATGTCGGTGAAATCCTGGACGCGAATTTCTGCATGCAGTTTGTCGACGGTTCAGGCGTAAACCAACCTTTGAAATCGGTTGGTTATCAACATTTTGAGGC
>JBEBSM010000333.1:0-4464 GCA_040394315.1 Lujinxingia vulgaris | reverse complement strand
AATAGCGAAAATCCGCATCGGTCGCTAACTAAAGTCGCCGTGCATTTGGACATTGCGAAGAGCATGTGACGCCTGATTCGATGAAGCAGGCCAAGCAAACTAATCTCAAGAGGAATTGCCAGTGTTGAATAAGGTTCCGATGCGCGCATTGGTCATCTGGGGCGTATTAATTGTCCTGGGTGTCATGGTCTTTAACATCCTCACGGAGACCAAAGGCCAGATTACGGACGTGCCGTTTAGTGATTTCCGGGCAGCCGTTGAGGCCGGAAATGTCGAATCCGTAAAGATTAAAGATCTTGAGGTTCACGGAAAATTCATGCCTGAATACGCCGAAAAAGAGCGTAACAAGCAGGTCGAATTTACAACCGTTGGCCCCATCGGCGAAGACCTTCAGGACATCCTGATGGTTAAAGGCGTCGATTTCACCTACACCAAAGCAGACGAAAATAGTCTGTGGAAACAAATTTTAGTCACGTCGATCCCGCTGCTATTGCTCGTGGTCGTTCTCATCTTCCTGATGCGCCAGTTTCAGGGCGGCGGAAGTGGCAAAGCCATGTCCTTTGGAAAGTCCAAAGCACGCTTGCTCAATGAAAACACACACAAAGTCACCTTCAGCGACATCGCAGGCATTGATGAAGCCAAAGAAGAACTTCAAGAAATCGTTGATTTCCTGAAAAACCCGAAAAAATACACCCGACTTGGCGGACGAATCCCCAAAGGTGTCCTTTTGATGGGCTCGCCAGGTACCGGTAAAACCTTGCTGGCACGCGGCGTCGCCGGTGAAGCAGGTGTTCCCTTCTTCTCGATCAGCGGTTCGGACTTCGTTGAAATGTTTGTCGGCGTCGGCGCAAGCCGTGTTCGCGACCTGTTCGAACAGGGTAAAAAACAAGCTCCCTGCATTATTTTCATCGACGAAATCGATGCAGTCGGTCGTCACCGTGGTTCTGGCCTTGGCGGCGGACACGATGAGCGCGAACAAACGCTCAACCAGTTGCTCGTCGAAATGGACGGTTTTGAGTCCAATGAAGGTGTTATCCTGATCGCCGCGACCAACCGTCCCGACGTACTCGACCCTGCACTGTTGCGCCCAGGTCGTTTCGACCGCCGCGTGGTCGTCGCTGCACCAGACGTTCGTGGCCGCGAGCTGATTCTTGGAATCCACACGCGCCGCACACCGCTCAGCAAAGACGTTGAACTCGCAAGCATTGCTCGCGGAACTCCTGGATTCTCCGGTGCTGATCTGGAAAACCTCGTCAACGAAGCTGCATTGCTAGCTGCGCGAGCCGGTAAAGACCGCGTCGAATCCGCCGATTTCGAAGATGCAAAAGACAAAGTCCTCATGGGCGCCGAGCGCAAAAGCGTGGTTATCGGCGACGAAGAGAAAAAGTCACCGCATACCACGAAGCCGGACACGCAATCGTTGCCATGCTTCAAAAGAACACCGATCCGGTTCACAAAGTAACCATCATCCCACGTGGACGTGCACTCGGTGTCACACAGCAACTCCCTGTTGAAGATCGATACACCCTGCGTCGTGATTATGTGCTGGAACGCCTCGCTGTTATCGTGGGCGGACGTGCCGCAGAAAAGATCATCTACAACGAAATCACCACCGGTGCCGGCAACGATATCGAAGTCGCAACCGACCTTGCACGTCGCATGGTCTGCGAATGGGGCATGAGCGATGCAATCGGTCCTGTATCCTTCGCAGCCGGTCATGAAAGTCCGTTCCCAGGTCAGGGCGGCGGCGGTGGCGGAGCACGTCCCTACAGCGAAGCAGTCGCTCAGGAAATCGACTCCGAAGTACGTAGAATCATCACCGAAGCGTACGCCCGTGCAGAAGAGCTTTTGTCCGGAAATCTCGAAATGCTTGAGCTAATGACCGCTGGTCTGCTTGAATTCGAAGCGCTGGATGCGGCCGATCTCAAATCACTTCACGAAGACGGCAACCTCGATTGGATTCGCCAAAAACGTGAGCGCGCGTTCGCCAAGCAAGAACAGGACTCTGCCGAACGTGTTCCAAAAACCGGCTTCACGTCCAAAATCAAAGATCAGTCCGGCAACCTTGCTCCCAGCATTTAATCAACCGCGACTGACGAGCATCATGTTGTAACCCACTGACACACTCAGAGCCTCACGCACAAACGCGTGGGGCTTTTTTGCATGTATTTTAACCTAATATTTTCTTTTACGCTGAATGATGACGAACGAACGGCTAATTTATGACTGCAACCATCGCAAAACCTGGCTCCCGCCCTACTTTTAAGCCAATTCAGCTCAAAGAGCGCACACTGTTCTTTGGAAAACGCTGCTACATCATGGGCGTCGTCAACCGAACGCCCGATTCATTTTCCGATGGAGGAAAATTTAGCGAAGAACAAACCGCCCTCGAACATGCTCTTCACATGATTGAGGCCGGCGCTGACATCATCGATATCGGTGGAGAATCCACCCGACCTGGCTCCGCTCCCGTAAGCCTTCAAGAAGAGCTTTGGCGAGTGATTCCGTTGATCGAGGCACTACGGGGTAGGAGTGCGGTTGCGATTTCAATCGACACCTCCAAGGCCGAAGTCGCACGCCAGGCATTGCTCGCGGGCGCCGATATCGTCAACGACATCAGCGCTATGAGCTTTGATCCAGACATGGCCAAAGTCGTTGCACAAAGCGGCGCCCCCGTTATTTTAATGCATATCCGCAAAACCCCGGTCGATATGCAGATCGACATCCACTACGACGATCTCATCGAAGATATCCTCGAATATTTTCGAGAACGTATCGCCTATGCCGAAAGCGCAGGCATCCAACGCTCACAAATTATCATCGACCCCGGCGTTGGTTTCGGAAAAACCACCGACCAAAACTATCAACTACTCCGCGAACTCCACCGATTCCTCGAACTCGACCGCCCTCTCCTGCTGGGTACCAGCCGCAAAAGTTTTCTCGGCCAGGTTATCGACAAACCGGCCGCCGAACGCGTCTGGGCAACGGCTGCAACGGTTGCCTGCGGTATCTGGGCCGGCGCCGATCTCATCCGCGTACATGACGTCGACGAAATGCACGACGTCGTTCGCATCACCGAAGCAATCATCGGCATGCAACGCCGCGAATAAGTCTACAACATATTGCACAATTCTAGATGTTCGGGGTTTGAGTGTAGCTCGAAACCTGCTACTAAATACACTCGACGCCTATGCTTGATAACATAAATGACTCCAACCTTCCTGATTCCTAACTAATCTCAGTCTGTCCAGCGTACGCGGCCTTTTACCTGCGGGTAAATTACGCGACGATGGCTCAACCGGATCGCCCGTAGCATGGAGCAACTGCTCGACATATTCCGCGTCGAGAGCGGACGAGAAGGACTCTTCGTTCTTCTGGATTTGACGATCGTTTTTTTCGTCATTTACCGCATCTTGTTACTCATCAAAGGCACACGCGCCGTTCAGATGCTCGTTGGGCTTGTCCTGATCCTCGTTTTTTTCTTCCTTTCCCAGGAAGATTATCTCCACCTGGCAACCACGAATTGGCTGATCGACATGTTCATCGCCAATTTCATCGTCATCATCGTTATCATTTTCCAACACGATATCCGACGTGCACTTGCCCAGTTTGGTAGAACGCCGCTATTTTCCGGCAACCACGCATTCGAAGAAACCAGCGTCCTCGAAGAAGTCGTCAAAGCCTGCGTCATGCTGGCCAGCCGCAAGCTCGGCGCGCTGATCGCCATTGAGCGTGAAGCCGATCTCGGCCACTACACCGAAGAAGGCATCAAACTCGACTCCATCGTTACCAAAGACATCCTGTTCACACTCTTTTTGCCAGAGCACCAAAACCCACTTCATGACGGCGCGGTCATCATTCAACACAGCCGCATCTCTGCCGCTGGCTGCTTTTTACCCCTCACCATCAATCCGCGTGTAGAAAAAAACCTCGGCACTCGCCACCGCGCAGCCATTGGACTTTCCGAAGATACCGATGCCGGAATTATCGTCGTTAGCGAAGAAACCGGGACCATCTCGGTTGCGTACAATGGAGAATTGTATCGCGATCTGGATTCCAACGATCTGAGGGCCGTTCTGCAAAAAATCTACAGCGCGCGCCATTTCAATAGCAAACGGCAGAGCTTGCTCGAACTTTTCCGAAACAAGGTTTCCGGCAACGATGATTCGGAGTCACCCCTATGATCTTGCAATTACTCAAGATCACACTTCGCAGAATTTTTGTTCACAATTTCTATTTGAAGTTCGTGGCAGCCATTCTAACCCTTTCCCTCTACATCTGGGTCAGCGAAGATCGTGAAACGATCGTAGCCGGCACAGCCGCCGTCCGCGTCGTGATTCCAGAAAACATGATTTTGGTCAGCGAACCGCTTGACCGCGTCAAAGTCACGATTCGCGGTCGCTGGTCCGATATCAATCGCTTCGACCCAAGCCAGCTCGACGCCATCCGCATCTCGTTGAGCAC
>JBEBSM010000332.1:0-4482 GCA_040394315.1 Lujinxingia vulgaris | reverse complement strand
ACGGCACGCACGTCGCCGGCACCATCGCCCAGTCCACCAACAACGGCTACGGCGTTGCCGGACTCGCGTACGACTCCAAAATCATGCCCCTGCGCGTTCTCAACGCCCAGGGATTCGGACAAGTCGCAGACATCGCCGACTCGATCCGTTTTGCCGCCGATAACGGCGCACACGTCATCAACATGAGCCTCGGCGGACCACTCCCCAGCCTCGTCATGAAACGCTCGATCGATTACGCCCACAAGAAAGGCGTCACCATCGTCGCAGCCGCCGGAAACTCCGGGAAACGCTCACCCAGCTACCCCGCATCCTACAACCACGTGATTTCCGTCGCTGCCACACAATTTGACGAATCCACCACTTTCTACTCCCAGTGGGGAAAATCCGTCGACATCGCAGCACCCGGTGGAAACACCCGCGTTGACCAAAACGGCGACGGCCGCCCCGACGGAATCCTGCAAGAAACACTCAAAGCAGGCTCGCTCAACCAACACGACTTCTCCCTCTACATGGGAACGTCCATGGCCAGCCCGCACGTCGCTGCCATCGCTGCACTCATCATCAGCCAGGGAATCACACATCCCGACAAAGTTGAGCAAGTCCTTCAAAAGACTGCCAACGACAACATGAAGAAAAAATACAAGGACGCCGAAGAATACGCCGAACGCTACGGCGCCGGAATCGCACAGGCCGACAAAGCCGTGCAAGCCGCAGCAACCGAGCAAGGAACCTGGCGCTTCAGCGGCGCCTTCCTACTCGCCATGCTCGCCCTGATCGGCGTTCGCCGCAAAGACGCGTTCGGTATCCCCGTGCCCCACAAATCACTCTTCCTCGGCACAGCACTTTTTGCCGCCGGCGGACTGTTCTTCCTGCCATTCATCCTCCCAGGAGGCGGCACCATCGGCTACGTCGCCAGTATGCTCGCACGCCCCGTCGCCCAGTGGGACGTCCTCATCAACGGACTCGCCACACACCAGAACCCACTGCTCGCCAGCATGCTTTTACCTCTCGGCGCCTACGCTGTATTCGGCGGCCAAAAACGCCTGCGCATCGTCGCTTGCGGACTCGCCATCGGTATGGCCGGATTCTGCCTCACCGAAGCAGTCCTACTCACCTCCGACGTCCGCTGGATCCCCGGCATGAACATCCTCGACCGCGTATGGCTCGCTGGAAACGGCCTGCTTAGCTTCGCAATCGGCTACATCGGCCTGAAACGCTAAGTTTCAGCCCGCATCTCCAAGCACCAAACCCAAAAAGGCCACTTCCCATCCGGAAGTGGCCTTTTTCATTACGCACAAAATCTTTACTTCAAATTCTTACGCGTTAAGTCCAATCGACTCACCCGCCTCACTAACTTCCGCGTTTTCCATCAATCGACTGACAGCCTGCTCACGAAACCAGTGACGCAAACGCATGAAGTGACCGTGCGAAATATTTGTGAACTTCACGCCCACAACCGCATCATCCTCATACACCTTCGTCGCGCCAACCCAGATCGGCTCCTCATCACCCGGAAGCTCGAACTGCAACTGCACATTCGCCGCCCGATCCGTGTGAGGCTCCAACATCCGCTCCAACCGCATCCCACCCAACGACAGGTCCAACCCACGACAAATATTCGTGTGCCCCTGCTCAACCTTATTCAACAAAATATCGCACTCGACTCGATCCAAACCACGCCGCTCGCTCATCGAAAGACCTCCATGTCTCAACAAACATTCATCATCAACAGATCCTAGACGACGCCTCATCTCGAAACGCCGTTCCATACCCATCTTTGATAACACGGCCCCCCAATGTCACAAGAAAATCCCTTCCCCACTTCCTGAACCCGATCTTTTTTCGCACACCTTCCCGCCCCCTCACGCTACCAATGCATCCTCGATTACGTTACAATCGCCAGAGAGTACCGCACGCCCCCAAAACTCACCTTCCTATCAAGAGCGCTTATGAGTGAGATGATCGAGCAAGCCATCAAAGAATCGCCGCTTTTCAAGCACCTTTCCGAAGAAGACGCCCAACAACTCGTCGCCAACGCAAGACTGGCCGTCTTCCAGACCGGCGAAATCATCATCGCCGAAAACGCACACGCCCAGGACCTCTACATCCTCTTGATGGGCCGCGTTCGCATCGCAACCACCGGCCCAGACAACCAGCCTGTCGAACTCAAATCACTCGGCCCCGGCGGCTATTTTGGCGAAGTTTCGCTACTCAACAACATCCCCGCAACCGCAACCGTAGAAGTTCGCACAGGCCCCGCCCAGACCATCGCCGTTTCCGGTCAGGCCATCCGCGATCTGGTCGCAAAAGACGAAAAAGTCCGGCGTTTACTCACCGAACTCACCATTGCACGCGCAAACGACACGATTACCAAAGTCCTCAAATAACCAACCATCTTTCTATTACGCTACTCGTCCAGGCTCGCTGTCCATGCACCTTTCGTATCCCACCAAACTTTCGTTCCGGTTTCTGGCCTGCACGCTCCTTGCCCTGATCGCCCTGGTCAGCGTGAGCTGCAACGACGCCGAAACCTACCACCCACCCCACGGCGAAGGCCCCTGGATCCTCGTAGATCTCTACCACACCCGCATCCAAAACCCCGAAGATTACCGCCTCACCAAAGGTAACTACCAGTACCAGGGAGTATTCGGATTCCACCGTCTTTTCAGCCACTTAACCGACAACGGCTACAAGTGGACGTCCATCCGAGAAATGCCCCTGTCCGCACCACGCCTCAAAGGTTTTGACGTCCTCTTCATCAACCTCGTACACGACGAACGACCGGATTTCAGCGCAGAAGAAATCAAAGCAATCCAGGAATTTGTCTACGAAGGCGGCGGACTTTTCATCATTTCCGACCACTCCAACGTGTATCGACATGCCGAGCGCATCAATCCGATCCTCAAACCCATGGAAATCCAGGCGTATTACCACACCGCCGTCGACTTCCCCCCCACCTACTCTGTCGGCGGCAGCGGCTGGATCATGATCCGCAACTTTTCCGATCACCCCGTCGCCCAAGATCTCGACATGGTCAGCTTCCAAACCGGCGGCCCCGTCGATTCCAAACACGGCGTCGCGTTCACATCCGAAGACAGCTTTGCCGATCTGTGGGACGAAAAAGAAACCGGCGGTTTTTACGGAAACTGGAAACACGACGGCGATCCCGTTGCAGAACCACGCGGCCCCCTCAACGCCGTCGCTGCCGCCACCTACGGCAAAGGCCGCGTCGTTGTCGCCGGCGACCAAAACATGTTCGGCGACGCATGGCTTCACTTCGGCAACAACTTCGAACTCGCTCTCAACACCTTCGAATGGGCCGCACAACAAGACGAAATCGCCGAAACGCCCCTGCGCAACACCAAACCACGCGGTCTACACATCGCCGTCAACGCCTCCAAAAACGACGTCAACACCGGCCGCACCGTAGGCGACGGTTTTTACACATTCTTCGTCCACATGAACCGCGATACCGACGTCACCGCCAGCGCCACAACACGCCTCGGCACACACCACGACGCCATGATTTTTCTATCGCCGTCAGTCGATTTCGACGCGGCCGAACTTACGATTATCCGCCAGCACCTCAGAAACGGCCGACGCGTCGTCCTCACCTTCGAAGCCAACAATATCTCGCCCGCAACCACACAGTTTTTACAAGAATTTGCGCCTGATTTTGAGCTGAGCACCCACGACAAAACCATCAAGCTCAACGAAGACGGCCCCGAAGCCTTCAAAAAACTCAATATCGCTCGCTTTGACACACCACTTTCCCTACGATCCGACAAACTGGCCGTCAAAAACATCAAGCTCGCTGCCGCTAATTACTCCAGCGGCGATGATGAAGAAAACAAAACCGCCACCGACCGGTACCTCCTCGATACTTCGTCCAACTGGGGATCTCCCTTTATTTCCGCGGACTTCAACGGAAACAACGCGCCCAAATCAATCGACATCGCCCGCTCAAAGCTCGTCGACGGCGGTGAACTGATTATCTTCGTGCAAGACGGTTTTTTCCGAAACAAAACCATGGGATACAAAGAAACACGACGTCCCAAAGCCCACGCCGAAGCATCCGTGGAACTTGAATATTTATTATTAGATTATTTGAAGACCCAGCCCCAATGATACGTCTGAATCCTGACGACGCAGCTTTCACTCACAAAACTGTGCCCTTGATTCCGATGAATGGAGTTTGAAATGTTTCCCAAATTCACCGCACCGATTCGCCGATTCATCCTCCCAATCCTGGCTGTTTTCACACTACTCGTCATGATTCCAAACACTTTCGCCAGCACCGTTTTGCAACTCGACATGCAAAGCCTCGTCGCAAACTCCGACCAGATCGTCGTCGGACGCGTCGAAAACCTCGAAAGCTACCGTGGAGCAGGCGGACGCAGTTACACCGCCATCACCATCAACGTCGACGAATCCCTCAAAGGCCAACCCGACAAAACAATCGTCATCCACCAGGTCGGCGGA
>JBEBSM010000331.1:0-4482 GCA_040394315.1 Lujinxingia vulgaris | reverse complement strand
TTCGGAATTGAGCGCGCCGAGTCCGCGAAGGGCGGAGTCGTCGCGGCCGAAATGCACCGCTCCGTAGAGGCCGCTGAGCACAAGATGTTCAGGCGCTGCGCTGATTTGCACGGGCTGTTCCGCGTGGTTTCGCCACCGCAATTGGGCACGGCGAATCCCAAAAAGCTCGGTGATGTCGACGCCAGGTTTGTCGGAAGAAGCGAGCGTTGCGTAGACGAGTAGGGACTCGGCGACGAGCAGACATTGGCGGCGGTGCGCGCGCTTTTTGTCGGGCGTCTCGAACAGTTTGTTGACCAGCTCGTCGCGCATCCAACGGTCGACCAGCCAGTGCAGGATCGTCACCACGCCGAAGTTTCGGGCACCAATACACTGCGTATTGAGGTTGGGCAGAACGGTCTGGGCAAAATTGATCCAGATGACCTCAAAACCGAGCGGATCACGTGAATCACTGGAGAGAAGATCGTTGTCGCGCGCGGAGAAGAAAAAGAGATCTTCGAAGGGAGTCTGTGCATTCGGTTTTGTCAAAACCAACCCACCAAAATATGATTGTGATAAGGGATGACGATGTGTGAAATAGTGTCGTGGAACAGGTTAGCGCAGTTGAGCCGACAAATATAGCAGTCAGGCAACCGTTTCAGAGTCGATGATGCCGCGGCCGTTGATATCTTATATGAACCATTCGGAGTCGATGAGTTCGAGGGCGACTAGCCGGGGTGCCGGGGATTTTTCGTTTGCTTCTATTTTGAGGGCTGCATCAGGGGGCGGTTTGAATAGTTTCAGTCGTTTTACGAAAGAATTTTAGGTTGTGGAAAGGCTTCGGTCGCTTTAACGGCCGGCGGTGAAGTCGGGGACGATTCCGACCACGGTTGGGATGTGTCGGTGTTTCTCGTAACGATAGGTGACTTCGCCCCAGAGCACGTTTTTGCGGGTCAGGGCGTGGCGCATCTCTTTTAATTGGGTGGATCTGGCGAGGAATTCGGCGTTCAGGTTGGCGGGCATGGGCTGGAGGCCGTAGTCGGGAAAGCGTTGCTTGTAGCCTAATTCCAGTACATCGCGGGTTAGTTTGAGGTGATCCAGGCCGTCTCGCAAAAATTGAATGCGTTGTTTTACGTAGGTGTTGTCGTTGGCGGCGTTTTGATCCGCGCGGGCAAGAATGGCGTATGCTTCGTCGAGTACTTTGTCGGTGTAGAGGTAGGGGAGGACCTGGGAGCCAAGGCGTAAGTAATCCCAGCCTAAACCGTTGTCTTTGATGATGTCGTAGAGCAGGGTGCCTTCGTGTGGGCGACCGTATCGATAGCCAGCTTTGTTGGTGAGCTGCTCCCAGAAAGCGAGATATTCTTTGATGTCGGATGCGCCGTTACCGAACGCGGAGGCGTAGTCATTGATGACGTCGTCCACGCTCAATTCGGGGCGAACGGAAAGGCGGGCGATGAGGTAATACAGGGGGCCTTGTGTGGCCCAGTATCCGAGCAAGGTATCGAAGTCGAAGCCAATCATGTTGTTGGCCTGGGCGAATTTGAAGAAATTGCCCTGTTCATGCAGTGGCAGGGCGGGTGCTGTGCCGCCGATAAGCCACCAGTTTGGGCGCAGGCGTACTTGTGCGCCGGCCTGCGACCAGTCGGCCCAGTCTTGTTGGACCGGCTCTAAGTAATCAGGAACGATTCCGACAGCGATGCCGGGTAGCAGTTTCAAGCCGTTTTGTGGTGGCTTGCTATATCGGTCATAGCCATAGGTGGTGAGTACGACGTCTGGATTGATCGCGCGCATTTTGGTGATCAAACGGTTCCAGAATTTTACATAACGTGCAGTAAGGGAGACGTCGTAGCTATTCCAAACTGTCCATGGGTCTTGATTGGGGGGATCGTCCATGGCGCGCGTCTCGGTGCTGAGATCGTAACCGGCGCCGTCGTTGGGGCAGACGTTCCAGGTGTCGGGCGTGCCGGCTTCCATCCACTCGGCAATGATTGCGTCGTCGATATCGGGATTGCCCAGTCTTAATTTAACGAGTGTTGGGGCGGGGTAGGGTTGCTGGAATCCATCGGGTCGTCCGACAAAAGCGCCGGCGGGTAGTTGTGCGAAGTATTCGGGATGGTCGGCGCCGTATTTATCCCACCAATGGGTGAAGGAGTGCCGAAACCGCAGCTTGGTACGCTTGCCCATCTGGTGCCGTCCGAGCCAGGTTCTCGCTTCGCTTGCTTGCTGCTCAGATTCTTCTTTTGTGAAAAGAGCGGGGACGCCCTGGGTTCCGTGGCTCTCGGAAATGCTGATCCGAAAGCCTCGTTCGCCTAATGCGGGTCTGCCCTGATGATCGATTTCCATGAGTTCGATCGTTTTTTGCTCCGGGACATACGTTCCAAGTTCTCCCGGCCAGAGCCAGCGTACACCGAGTTCGGTGTCAAGAAAACGATCGACGCTCCATTGCAAAGCCTTCTTGTCGCCGGTGAAAGTAAGGGTGTTTCCATGAGAGCGAATTGAATAACCTTCTTCAGGTAAGTCGCCGCCCAGGACTAAAACAATCCTGAGTACATCCTCGGGTAGCTTCGCGGCAGCTTGTTCATTGACAACTTCTAACTGAACGTCGCTGGCACGTTGTAAGTGTTGTTGTAATTCACTAATCGCCCATTTTACATAGATATCGCGTGGTGACGATGTGACGATAACACTCGCTGGCTCCCCATTCTTCACCAGAAAATAGCCCGTCGGAACCGGCAAAGGTTGCTGGCCGGCATCATCCGCGCTGGTTGCATCCGCGTTGGTTGCATCCGGGGATGTCTTGTCGGCGTCAGCCGTGTTTGTTGCGTCGGAGATTGGCGTCTTGTTGGCATCGTCCGAGCTGGATGCATCCGGGGACGTGTCGCTTGCGGCATCTGGGGTAGCTGCTCCGCCTGCTGGATCACTGCAACCGATAGCGCTCACGACTAGCAAAGCTGATAATCCGATGTAGATGAGTTTTATAGATTCCATGATTGGTGTGTCCCCTGTTGTGCAGCACATCTGGGCTAACGTATCAGCGAGAATACGATTACGGAAAATCAGGTACGTGAGACCATAGCATGGTACGGAAAAACTCTGAGATAATCATCTTCTGTTTTTCGGTCGATGCTGCGGCTTTTTTTTATGGCTGGGTGGATGCGGGAAACCATGTCGCCGGGTATGAGCGGGTAGACGACTGCATCGTGTGGTTTGCCTTGAAAATATATGCGGTTTCGGGCGACGCATTCTCGGACGGCGTCAATGGATTCGGCCACGCGCTGGCTCGCGATTTTATAGACGTGATGTGTAAACTCGTCGGCAAAGCTGTCCTCGAAGGTGCCGTTCTCAATTTGAAGAGTCCTGTTCTCGCCCACGACCTCAACTTCGGTGCCGAGAATGCCGGCGGGAAGTGTGAAGTTTTTGCTGCCGGTTTTGTGGTAAAAACCGAGGCCGGCAAAGATGTACGCGTGGCCATCGTGTACTTTCAGCATCGTGTCGGTTTGGTTGTTGAATGCGTACTTATACGACTGCGTGTTGAGCACCGGGGCGAGTGCATGAACTTTGGCAACGCGTGGCAATGCGTTGAGCGCCGCCGCCCGCCACTCTTTGGGGGTGAACGGTATACCTTGAACTGTCGGCCTATTCAGGTGTTTGAGGTGTTTTGGGTATGTTTATAGTGGTTTTGGGGGATTTTCTTCGAAAAAAAATTCCCGCTCGCCAGCTTCAGAATCGTGGTTACTGGTTAGGGGTACAGATATTCAGTGTGTCCTCACGGATTCAGTGTCTCGTCGCGCAATTGTGCGATGTCTACCTATTCCCAATGCCGGAACCAAGAACATGACCTCTGAAATACCTCAAAACGGGGCGCATCCCATCGGTGAAATACCCATCGACAAACAGCCCATCGACGAGAAAGCCATCAATGCCATTCGTTTTTTGGCCGTGGATATGGTTCAGAAAGCTGAATCCGGCCATCCAGGTCTGCCGATGGGGGCGGCGTCGATGGCTTATGCGGTGTGGGAGTACTTCTTGCGCTTCAATCCGACCGATCCGGGCTGGGTGAATCGCGACCGCTTTGTGCTGTCGGCGGGCCATGGTTGCGCGCTGCAATATAGTCTTTTGCACCTGACGGGTTTTGATCTTGAGATGGAAGATTTGAAGCGGTTTCGGCAGTGGGGGAGTCGGACGCCGGGGCATCCTGAGTATGGAAAGACGCCCGGGATTGAGGTGACGACGGGGCCGCTGGGGCTGGGGCTGGGGAACGCGGTCGGGATGGCGATTGCGGAGCGTGCACTGGCTGCTCAATTCAACGGGCCGAACGATCCGATTATTGACCATTATACCTATGTTTTGGCGAGCGATGGCGACCTGATGGAAGGCGTTTCTTCGGAGGTTGGCTCGCTTGCGGGGCACCTTGGGTTGGGCAAGCTGATTGTGCTTTATGATAACAATCACATCTCGATCGAGGGGAGTACGAAGATTGCGTTTACGGAAGATCTGGCGGCGCGG
>JBEBSM010000330.1:0-4483 GCA_040394315.1 Lujinxingia vulgaris | reverse complement strand
AATTTGCCAAGTTTTTCGGATTATGACGTGGGCAAGGCAGCGTTGAATGGGTGGATGAAACTTGCGTCAAATCATGGGGTGAATTAGGTTGTGTGGGTTGTTGGCGTCATTCCAAATCCGTGGATACAAACTCTATGAATCAAGAAACGCTCGGGAAATATACGCTCGTTCGCCATATCGCTACGGGAGGGATGGCGGAAATCTGGTTGGCCGAGCAGAGTGGTCCTGGTGGATTTAACAAGGAACTGGTCATTAAGCGTATCTTGCCGCATATGGCGTCGGATACGCATTTTACCGGGATGTTTCTTGATGAGGCGCGCCTGGTTGCGCAGCTAACGCATCCTCATATCGGGCAGATTTTTGAGCTCGGCGAGATCGATGGCAGTTACTTTATCGCGATGGAGTACATCGACGGTTTGGATCTGTCGAAACTCATCTTGCTGCTTCAGGGTATGAATCGAACGATTCCTATCGAACATGCAGTCAAGATGGTTGCGGATGTATTGGTAGCGCTGGATTACGCGCATGAATTTACCGATCGTGACGGTTTGCCGCTCGGACTTGTTCACCGCGATATATCGCCTCAAAACGTGTTGGTTTCTAACGACGGCGCAGTAAAACTCGTTGATTTTGGGGTTGCCAAGGCAGCGGATAATTCCACGAAAACGCAGGCCGGTGGCGTGAAGGGCAAGTTTGCGTATATGGCGCCCGAGCAGGTTCAGGGTGATGCAAATCTGGATAGGCGCGTGGATGTATTTGCGGCCGGCGTGCTTCTTTACGAATTGCTTACCTTCGTCAAACCGTTTGGTGACGACCTACTTGCTGTATCGCAGATACTGAAGTCCGATCCACCCGATCCGCGTACGTATCGACCCGATGTTCCGGAAGCGCTGGTGGGTATTATTTACCGGGCACTGGCAAAAGACCGAAACGAACGTTATCAGTCGGCCGAAGCCATGTTGAGCGATCTGGAAAACTTTGTGCATGGCCACGGCTTGTCGGTCACGGCGCGCGATCTCTCGGTGCTTGTCCGGCAGACGCGTGGATTGCCAACGCCACGCACAACGGTTCGGGAAGCGTTTACGCCGCCCAGTAATTCGGGTACGCAGCCGCCCGTTGTCTATCCTACGCCGTCCACGGGAACGAATCGTACTGTCATCGAAGCGAACGGTCTGGCCGGGCTGGGAACAGGAGAGCACGAGGTTGTTGGTTACGACGATGCGTCAGATTCCAAACGTCAGCCGCTGTTAGTCGGTGGCTTTTTGGTAGTCATGTTGTTGATTATCGGAGCTTCCGTAACGATTGGCTATCTCGTCATCAATCGGAATGTTGCAGAAGATCCTGCGCCGATTGCTTCGACCAATAAGACGCCGACTGCGGTTGTAAGCGCGAATACCAAGATGCCGGGCACAGAAACACCGTCGAAATTTCGTCACAGTGGAAACTCGCGAACGGTTTATATTTCGACGAAACCCGGGACAAGTATCTGGTATGAGGGTGAAAAAGTCGGGGAATCGTCGTTACAAACGACTTTGAAGCCTGGGAAATACGAAGTCGAGCTTCGTTATGAAGGCAACCGACGTCTGGTTAGCTTTGAGGTTGATTCGGAAAAGTTCATCAACCGGGTAAGTTTTTAGTCAGTTTTTTCGGCAGGACAGCATGCGCAGGAGATCGCGGGCGGTTTGAAGTGCTACACGCAGTAATTCTCGTGCGTTTGTAGCGCTTTTTTTGATCGCAATTTGGCGACAAACAAAGGCCCGCTCCCTTCTCTGAGAAGGGAGCGGGCCTTTATTTTTGCGGTGTAGGCTCTTAAAATACCCAGCCGTTGAAGCAGAAGTGGCGGCCGCGGTCGTTTTCGGATTCGACTTCGATGCGCAGATTGCCGGTTTTTCCGCTCTGTTGGACGGTCTGGATATCGTGTGCCGGCCAGGTGGAGTCGTGTTTGGGGATTTGTTCGCTTACAACCAGTTTATCGTCGAGGAAAATACGATAATCGGTGGGCGTTGCACCGTGGCGGCTTGAGCCGACGCGTTCAATACCGGCGCGAATGCGAAGCGTGTCCTGGAGTGGGACTGCGGGAAATTCTACGCGCAATACGTTGCTGTGGGGCAGGGCGTGCGCCCAGATGCAGTGGTGTGGATCGTCGCCGAGTTCCTGGACGACGTCGCCAACGTGCAGGGTTCGGTCGCGATTGCCGCCGCAATACCATTTGCGAAGGTTTCGATCCCAGTTGGTGCATTCCTCGGTCTTGTTATTCTTTTTGTTCAGTCTGGTGACTTTGGCCTGCTCGAGGTGTTCGTTCAAAATGTAGGGGAACTGGGTAGATTTGGGGACATCTACGAGCACAGCGGTGACGGTATCGAAGGACTGTGATTTTTCGGGCGTGGCCTCAAAAGGAAGGCGTTTGAGTGCGTCTTTGAGGTGATTGGTTTCGGAGACAATCCAGATACGCTCAATGCCCTGAATGTCTTCGGCCAGGGGGTGATGTTGGCGGTGGAGTTGGTTGCCGACAGGCTGAAGGTAGGGCATCGGGGCTTCGGTCCAGCTGGGGTGGACTCGAATCGCGTCGTTGGCTGCCGTCTGTTCGATGACGTAAGCGGACGCGCGTTGCCAGTCATCGTCGGTGGACTTACCGGGCAGGATGAAAATTTGCGCGATGAGGCTGGCGAGTCCGGCAAAAACGAGTAAGCCCGCAATGATGAGCGGGCTTACTCGTCGTTTTGAAGCTGTGGAGGGAGCTTCCATACGCGTATTAACCTAGATCGCCGCCCTGGACAGCCATGGAGGGACCGCCGCGTTCCATGAGCATGTCGCGGTCAAAGAATGCCGCTCCGCGCTCGGTGAATGGCGGAATATGTACGCCGCCGTCCATGCGAATTGCGTCGCAGGGGCAGGCTTCTACGCACAGTCCGCAGACGATGCAGCGAAGTTCGTCGATAACGAAAATACGTGGGTACTTTTCGATCGTCGGATCGTCGTGCTCGGCTGCAACGATGTGAATGCAGTCGGCAGGACAAATCGTTGAGCAGCACATGCAGGCCACACAACGAACCTGGCCGTCTTCACGCAGCATCAGACGATGCAGACCGCGGTAGCGTTCCGGATAAACGGTAGGCACCTCGGGATAATTGCGTGTAAACGTGAGACGTTTGCTCTTGTTCGGGTTCAGGTTACGAACCAGGTGCGAGGTCGTGACGTACAGACCGCGGATGAACTCCGGGATGTAGCTCTTGTCCCAGAGGTTATTTGAATCGGGCCGGTGAACCGGCGTTACATTTACGTTGTTGGCCATATCGTTCTCCCAATCGGGATATTAAGGATTCAGAGAATCAAAAGGATGAGTGCCGTAATAAACAGATTGGCAATGCTCAGCGGAAGCAGAATCTTCCAGCCCAGATCCATGACCTGGTCGTAGCGGAAGCGTGGGAACGTCCAACGCATCATGAACTGCAGCCATACCAGACCGAGGACTTTGAAGACCATCGCGCCAATACGAAGCAAAATCGTAATGATGTACCAGACCTGCGGGTTGTCAGCAAACGGTTGCCAGTGGTTGCCCATGAATCGGATGCCGTCGGCATAGAGATAGGGAACCTGCCAGCCACCGAGGAAGATGACGGCCACAAGCGCTGCAATAAATACGGTTGCTGCATATTCAGCGAGCTGCATTCCAGCGAATTTCATCGAGGAATATTCAGTCAGATAACCGGCGACGATTTCGGACTCACCTTCCGGCAAGTCGAAGGGCGAACGCTTGGTTTCTGCAAGTCCGGCCAAAAAGAACAGGAAGAACGCTAAGGGTTGCACGACGATTCCCCACATCGGCAGCCAGCCGCCAAATAGGTAACCCTGTGCGCGCACCATTTCATTCAGGTTCAGCGTGCCGTAAATCATCAGGATACCGGCCAGGCTCAGGCCCATGGTGACTTCGTAGGAAATCATCTGAGCAGACGAGCGCAGACCACCGAGCAGTGCGAACTTGCTGTTGGAAGCCCAGCCAGCGATCGCTGCGCCGTAAACGGACACTGCGGCGATAGCAAAAGCGAACAACAGGCCGATGTCGTAGTTCATGATCGAGAAGTAGTTTTTCCACTCTCCATCAACGCAGACTTCGGTGTAGTCGGCCAGGGTTTGCACGGTGCCGGTGCAGTAGTGATCCATAAACGGGATGACTGCCCAGCCAACAAGTGCCGGGAAAAGCACGATTCCCGGTGCAATGTTGTGCAAAAACTTATTGCTTCCGGTCGGGCTGATGTTTTCTTTCAACAACAGTTTGATGCCGTCGGCGATAAAGTGCACGAAGCCGCCCAGCGCAAAACCAAAGAGTTTTGCCTGATTTGGTCCGACGCGGTTTTGAATCTTTGCCGATAGCTTACGGTCACCAAAGAGCGTCAGGGCTCCGGAGACGCCCAGCACGAATGCAAAGACGATCACCACGATCTTGAGTAAGCTGATTAAAACTTCCACCATGAAAATCCTCTCT
>JBEBSM010000329.1:0-4486 GCA_040394315.1 Lujinxingia vulgaris | reverse complement strand
CTTCGCACTTGCCAGCCCATCCTGACAAAAAACAACGGCGAATCCTGCCTCAGCTACCTCGGCGAAGTCTGCGCAAAAGACCTGGTCTGTTACAACGACACCTGCCTACCCCAACCAACCTTTGGCTCACGCAACGCCGAGTGCGATAACGCCACCACACACTGCAAAATCGGCCTCACATGCCGCAAATCGGGCGAAAACACCGCCCCCAAATGCGTCCCCCACAGCACCGCAGGTCAACCCTGCAACGAACACGCAAACTGTCTGGCCGACCTCTGGTGCGAAATCAAACCCGATGCCTCCGCCGGCACCTGCGTCGAAAAACGTCCGCCCGGAGGGCCATGTATCGACGATGAATCCTGCATAAACAACAACTGCGAGAACTACGACGACGGCCACGCGCTCGCAAACCCCGTATGCAGCACCGATGTCTTCGCCTCCGAAAACAGTAAAAACGAGTGCCCGCCTATATAACAGATCACACGTCACACTGAATTGGATTGATGCACCCAACCCTCATTGGAGATTACATGAAACACACGACGCAAAAACTCGCTGCACTACTCTGCATCATCGCCATCGGCACAACCGCCTGTGAGCTCCTGGAACTAGACGATGTAAATAACTCCGACGACGTCTCCTATACCGACACAGGCGTCAACAACTACCGCTCCGACGTCGATCTGACCGACGATACCTCCAGCGAATATGACTATGAGCGCGAAACAGCCATCACGAATTTCGGCTGGACCAAAGTCGAAGCCCTGAACCACCACTTTTGCCGACTCGCCATGAAATGCCCCGAACGCGACCCCGAACTGGTCCGCGAATTAAGCCGCTTCGTAACCTATGAAGCGTGCATCGAAAGTGGCCCATGGAGCCTGATGATTGGCGATTCCACCGACGAACTTACCGCCGTCAACGCCGGTCGCCTCCAATTTAACCCCGACAAAATCGATGCATGTCTCCAGGCCATCCAAAACGCCAGCACCATGTGTGATTTCGACACCTTTTACGCCGACGGAATGCACATCGGAAACCCATGCGACGAAGTTTTCACCGCCCTACAAGACGACGGCGAACCCTGCTTCAACGACCAAGAATGCTTCAGCGGAGAATGCCAGCGCGATCCCGACTCAGAAGTTTGCGAACTCTCGACCTGCGCCGACGAACGCCCCAGACCCGACCTCGTCGGACCCGGCGCCGATTGCACCTACGACATCTGCGACACCGGCCTGTTCTGCGTCGCTGAACACAACGTCTGCAAACAAGTCACCGTCAAAGATCGCTACGAAAGCTGTGACCCCGACGCCGGAGAAGTCTGCGATGAAGACTCCGTCTGCCTGTCCTCGCTCTGCAAAGAACCACCCACCTTTGGAGCCGAAGGCGACGAATGCGACGACTTTGTAACCCACTGCAAAATTGGCCTGAGCTGCAATGACAAAGGCGACGACAAGCCCTCTAAATGCGCCCCTGTCGGCACACTCGGCGAGCCCTGCGAACGCCAACAACAATGCCAGGTTGGATTCTGGTGCGACCATGACCTCGGCGAATGCGCCGCCCAGAGCGACGTCGACGAACCCTGCACAGCCGACGAAGCCTGTCCCTTTGGAACATACTGCGACGACTCGTCCGACGCGCCCCTCTGCGACTACTGGCCCATCGACTACGACGAAGAGTTCTGCTCACTCTCAAATAAAGATGCCCAACCCATCACGCCCCAACGTCAACCGCCGGATCGAGCCAGCCACTTATCCAACGCATTCGCAAACGCCTGGCGCTCCGCATTCCCAAACGGCGGCGGCCCACCTGTCATCACCCCACTGCCCCGCAAATCCTCATTAAAATCGCGCAAACTCAACAATTCGCGCACATTCTCCGCGTCCATCACCCGCCCATAAGGCGTAATTACCTCCGCCCCAACCTCCACAACACGCGCCGCCAGCGGAACATCCGCCGTAATCACCAACTCGCCGGCCGCACAATGCTCGGCGATATAATCGTCCGCCACATCCGCCCCGGCCGCCACCAAAACCGTCGACGCCCACTTTGACTTAGGCTTTTCAAGCCAGCGATTCGCCACCAAAATTATCTCCACCTGACGCCGCACCGACGCCCGCACCAAAATCTCGCGCACCGCTCCCGGCAACGCATCCGCATCAACCCATATCTTCACAATTTCACCTTTTATTGAATAACCAGACATAACCCGCTGTTAACCCGCCCAACAGTCCTGTAACGGTTCTGTCACACAGGGACAACAAACCGATTGTTGTCCAAAACGCCAGCCCAACCACGTTGTTAATGACAGACGCCTGTGTTAGAAGGCGGCGTTTTCACCCTCGCGGCGCTCACGATCCTATTTAGATAACAAAGGATCACGGTGGGTGCCCCATTACTATTTGGATTACATTTTGACCACGTTTGAAAAGCTCGAACTTATCGAGCCCCTTCGCCGGGCACTTGCCGCCCAGAACTACGAATCACCAACTCCGATTCAAGTCCAGTCCATCCCACTGCTTTTGCAGGGACGCGACGTTATTGGCTGCGCACAGACAGGCACCGGCAAGACCGCCGCCTTCGCGCTCCCCGTTTTGCAACACATCGCCAACAACCCGATTGCCGGCCCAACAAAAATCCGCGCACTTGTGCTCTCGCCAACCCGCGAACTCGCTGCACAAATCGCCGAGAGTTTTGAGTCGTATTCCGCATTCCTTCCGAACATCCGTCACATGGTTATGTTCGGCGGCGTCAAAGAAAACCCGCAGATCAGCAACCTCAAGCGCGGCGTCGACGTCCTCATCGCAACCCCCGGCCGCCTACTCGACCTGCAGAACCGCGGATTTGTCGATCTGAAACACGTTGAATTTTTCGTCCTCGACGAAGCCGACCGCATGCTCGACATGGGTTTTGTAAACGACGTCAAACGCATCCTGAAAGTGCTGCCCAAAACCCGTCAGAACCTGCTTTTCTCGGCCACCATGCCACCAGCAGTTTCTACGCTTGCCGCAACCTTCATCACAAACCCTGCCCGCGTTGAAGTAACGCCACAGGCCACAACGGTCGAAGCCATTGACCAGCGCGTGATGTTCGTCGACAAAAACAACAAAGGCCGCCTGCTCGTCGAACTCCTTGGTTCCATGGAAATCGACCGCGCAATCGTCTTCACCCGCACCAAGCACGGCGCAAACCGCCTGTGTCAGCAACTCGAAAAATCCGGCTACACCGCCGTCGCAATCCACGGCAACAAAAGCCAGAACGCACGCAACAAAGCGCTTGAAACCTTCAAAAGCGGCGAAACACGCGTTCTCGTTGCAACTGACATCGCTTCGCGCGGCATCGACATCGACGACGTAACCCACGTCTTCAACTACGACTTGCCAAACGAACCCGAAAGCTACGTCCACCGCATCGGCCGCACCGGCCGTGCCGGCCGCGACGGCCACGCAGTCTCTTTTTGCGAAGAAGAAGAAACCGCGTACCTGCGCGACATCGAAAAAACCATCGGCATGAACCTGCCCGTTCACAAAGACCAGCCCTTCCACAGCTCGGTCGCTCTGGCAGCCGTTTCATCCCCCAAGCGTCCACCAGCTCCCCAGCGCCAACAGCGTCCGCCACGCGGAAACCGCGGCCCTGCAACCGCCAGCGCCACACCCAACAAGGGCGGTCAACGCGCGCGCCAAAACGCACGCAGCAACAGCGCCAAACCTGTCGCCAATTCCGGCGCCAAATCCGGAGCAAAATCTGGCGACAGCTCCTCGGCCGGACCACGCCGCCAGCGCAACAACGACCGCTAACCACCCACCTACTCACAGGATGGACCGATGAATACCGACAACCTTCGACAATTCTCCCCATCCTGTGACCGCAACAAAGACCCGATTCTAGCCGTCCTCCAGACGGCACTCCCCGAATCAGGCACAGTCCTTGAGGTTGGCTGCGGCACCGGCCAACACGCCGCGTACTTCGCAGCCAACCTCCCCGACATCACCTGGCAACCCGCAGACCGCCCTGGCCCTTCTGGCAACAGCCTCGAAAGTGCACGCGCCTGGCGAAACCTTGCGCTCGCCCAAAACTCCGCAAAAAACCTGCTTCCACCCATCGAATTCGATCTTTTTGACGACTTCGAAACCACACCACCCGTCCCACACGCGGACGCCATCGTCTGCATCAACGTCATCCACATCGCACCAGCCCCCGCCACCACCCGCTTGTTCGCCCTCGGCCAACAAATACTCCCCTCAGCCGGCACCCTCCTTCTCTACGGCCCCTTTCGCTACGCCGACCGCCCCCTTGAGCCCTCCAACCAACAATTCGACCTCTGGCTCAAAAACCGCGATCCCCTCAGCGGCATCCGCGACTTCGACTTCATCCTCCAAACCGCCCAAAACCACGGCTTTTCACTCACCGCCGACCACACCATGCCCGCCAACAACCACATCCTCATTTTCACCAAATCCTGACCAAAACCCCAAAAAAACCGATC
>JBEBSM010000328.1:0-4487 GCA_040394315.1 Lujinxingia vulgaris | reverse complement strand
ACATCCACAAAACCCTGTAACCATCTGATATATAAGCGAATGAACTTTCCGATCAGTGGCCGAGAAAACTTTCCATAAAGCGATCATTACGCTGCGAAAACTCTCTTCTGGTTGATTTCATGTTTATCGATTTATCGAAAATTCGATTACTACTTAAAAAGGCATTGCCCGAACAGAACATTCAAAACCGTAGCGAACCCATGATTTCATGTTTGCCGGCCGTATCTATGATACAACGAAGTCACCCTGAATTTTCTGATCGCATTTTCTAGTGCTTGCGCCGATACTACGTGAGAACTCACAAACGCCACGTGAATCCAAAGAAAATGATTTTTCACATAGAACACATAGAAGTAGAACAATGAGGAACAGAACGTGATCGTCGGTAATTATCGAATCGGAGCCAGTCTGGCGCGTGGAGGTATGGCCACGGTATTTCGCGGAATCTACCGCCCTACCGGAATGCCGGTCGCCATCAAGGTACTTACCGAAGAAAGTGCTGCCGATGAGATCCTCGTCTACAGGATGCACCAGGAAGCCAGAATTCAAAACATTCTGGGCCGTGAGCATCCGGGCATCGTCACGTGTTTCGAGCCTATTGTCGTAAAGGGCCGACCGGCCATCGTGCTGGAATACGTTCCCGGCCAGGCGCTGGCCGATATGCTGGATGAAGGCTACTTATTTCCACCCACACGAGCGATTGCCATCATTTTGCAGGCACTCGATGCGCTCGCTTACGCTCATCATCACGGCATTGTGCATCGTGATATTAAGAGCGAAAACATCCTGATTACGCCCGAAGGCGTCGTAAAAATCGCGGACTTTGGCGTCGCGCGCGCGGAAATCGGCGCCAAAAATGCACGTGTCACCGAGTCTCGCGATCTGGTCGGCACGATGGTTTATATGGCGCCAGAACAGCTCACAAGCCCACGAACCGTTGATCATCGCGCTGACTTATACGGCATCGGCGCTACCTTATTTGAGATGTTAACCGGTGAAGTCCCCTTCGATGGTGAGGAGGGTTATCCGTTGATGAAACGAATCGAACTCGAAGAAGCGCCAGATCCACGCGAGCTGCGCGCCGATATTCCGGATTGCCTGGCCGAAATTATCGTGCGTGTACTGCATAAAGATCCCGGCGATCGTTATTTCTCAGCCGGAGATATGGATGCTGCACTCAGACACTGCCTGCATAACATCGAATCCAATTCGCTCAACGCCTCAACGATAGTCAAACTCGGGCGAGCTGCGGGACTGCGAAAGCGCGAGGCCGATCCGCGCGGATTCGAACCATTGGCGCCACGCCCGCTGCCCGAACCTCGATCTTTTGGCTATCTTGAGGACTTATCTGGAAAACTAGCGCCGGGTCGAATCATTTTACGACGCGCCGGACTGAAAATTGGTCGAGACATCGGGCGCTGCGATATCGTAATTCCCGATGATTCGGTCGACTCCGAGCACGCCCTGATTTTACCGCTCGAAACCGGTGACGTGTTGCTCATCGATCTGATGACCCTCAACGGCACGGTTGTGGAGAAGTCACCGATTACGCGCCACGCCCTGCAACCCAACGAGATATTCACACTGGCAGGACGCTGGAATTTTCGATTTTCGCGCTAAAACTCTGTGGTAGCTCGTCTCCATTATTCATCTAAACGAACTACTTTTCACATATTTTACAGTTTTTCAGATCTTTTGTACGCGTCCATCGTATATACCATCTAGTATTAGCCGCCGTGAGCGGTTGTGTAATCTATACTCTCACCCTATAATACAAGGCTGTGAACGCTACACCTTGTATACGCATCACATTAGGAGCGATTCGTGAGCAACCAAAATTCTGGAAAGAAGGCGTCGGTCAAGTGGGCAAGCGATGATGATGCAGGCGACCTGTTAGCCAGTATCCTGAACGATACCGAAACCGATGCGGTCCTTGAACAGCAGCGCATCGAAGCCGAAATGCTGGCGCGCGAACAAGAAGCTCAACGGCTGAAAAAGGCTGAGGAACAACATCGACGCGCGGAAGCCGAAGCACGCATTTCCGCAGAAATGGATCGTCTGCAACAAGTAGAAGTCCGTCGAACCCAGAAGCTAGAAGCTCTGAAGATCGAGGATCTCAAAGAAAGTGGATTGTGGCAGCCGCCAGAAGAGCCTGTCAAAGCTGAACAAGCCAATGCAGCGTTACATGCTGTCCAGGCACCTCATGCCCAACACGCTGCTACCCCGGAGCAATCGGCCGGTGCTGCGCAGGCTCCCACAGCCCACGCTGCAGCTCAACCCGTTGCAAAAAAGTCCAATACCACCGCAATTGCCATTCTCGGCGTCGTCGCAGCCCTGGTCGTCGTCAGTGCTGTCGTCGCAGGAATGCTGATGAACGGCAGTTACAAAGTAGACAACACGACCTACACAAAAGCCGTGTACACCCCGAAAGACAATCAAGTTTTGCTTGTTGAGAAAGGCTTCGTTCCACTTCCAAAGCCTGAACCGGTTGCTGAAGAGCCCACGCCGACCACGTCCGTACGACGCCCACCAACGCGTAATAGACCAAACGCAGCGCCAGCCAAAGCTGCACCGGCTAAAGCAAAACCAGCGAAAAAGAAAATCGAGCTCGACCTGGACTTCGACCCCTTCAAGAGCGGGTTCTAACCGCCGCGTTATCCAATGGCGATCTGGCAAAACACAAATCCATATCACGATGCGCCCGCCCTGCTTCGCACAAAAGACTATCACGAACTGATGGTCTTTTTGTGCGAGGACACTCCGCTCAATATCTTTCAAATCTGCTGGCTTGAAAGAAACGGCGTTGAGTCACATCGACATGACGCCTTTCATTTTCGAGCAATTCGCGGTGCACGAAACGAGCTCGTTGCCGTTGCACTTGTGATTACGAATCGACTCCTACTGCTCGATGCAAGAGATCCCGCAGCAGCACATCGGCTCGGTCACTGGTATCGCCAGCGGCCAACTCCGTTGCATCACGTCGTTTCTTCCCAAAGTTCGGTCGTCCCATTCTGGCAGGCCTACTGCCACGACTCATCCGATTTTCGGAATATTCGTCCACGCGCTCGCCTTATCCAAAATCAGGAGTTCTATTACCTGACGGCTGAAATGCTCGAGCACGCGCGTCACCAGCACCGACGAGATTTCCCTCAACCCTCGGCACTGCGAATCGCAAGATACGGCGATCTTGACGCACTTTTTTTGGCAAGCGCGCGGATGCATCGTGAAGAAACCCTGGAAGATCCGCTGGTACACGATCCCGATGTCTTTCGTCGCCACGTCGAAAACCGCATCGACAACGGGCGAAGTCATGTCTGGATCAATGATCATCACCGACTGCTGTTCAAAGCCGATATTTCGGCAGACGGCAGCGCCGGCGTCCAAATCTCTGGCGTTTTCACCGATCCGCTCTCACGCGGCAAAGGCGTCGCCACGCGGGCAATGTTCGATCTTTGCGACAAACTGTTTGCTGACGGCGTGCCCTTGATCACGCTCTATGTTAATCATAACAACGAAGCCGCAAAACGCGTGTACACGCGCATCGGTTTTCGCTATTACGCTGATTACCAGACAATTTTTGTCGCCGTTTAAACATGCCCCACTTTATTAGCGCTCAAACCGGTGGAATCTCTCCATCCTAACCGGAAAACTTATCGCATGCAGTCTGATGTACCAAACAGCGCCAAGGCAGCGGCCACCGCAGTTCCCGAGTCTACAAAACAGGGAATCGTTGTCTGGTTAATCGAAAACCGCGTCCGGCTACTCAAGTTTGCCAGCGTCGGAGCTTCCGGTGTCATCGTAAATCTACTGGTTTTTGAGCTGTGTCTGTTCTCACTGACACACTTCCAACTCTCAGAAGAGCTGCGCTTCGCGATCGCAAACAGCGCTGGAATCATCGTCAGTATTTTAACAAACTTCATTCTCAACGATATCTGGACGTGGAGCGATCGCGATAAGGGCACGGTTCGCGACACTTTCAATCGCCTTGCAAAGTATTACGTCACAGCTTCCGGGGTCGGCCTCATTCAATTTGCGGTTTCCTGGTTAAGCCTAACGCTGTTATGGTCCCACCTCGAACTGAACGTCTACAACTTCGACCTGGGTCCAAGACTTGCTGTATGCACCGGAATTGGCATCGCGATGTTTTTCAACTTCGCGGCCAGCCATCTCTGGACATTTCGGGATACTAACCGTGGTTAATCCATCGCGTCCTTTTAATAACCGTTATTTCACCACCCTCCGATTGATTCTCCTGGCATGCCTGCTCGCCAGCCAGAGTCTGGCATGCGCACAAGCTCCGGTATCCTCCAATGACGGCGAAACGGATGCCGTTATCGGCAAGCCGCCGCCGGCAAACAACGATCCTTTTGCCGTGATTACACTTCCCTCCGATGCCACGCCGGTCGCACATCAGGGGACGCTCGAAGTTGAGGATGAACCAAGCGCGCCTGTGCCGGAAGAAAATGAGGTGCTGGTAACGGCCAAAG
>JBEBSM010000327.1:0-4514 GCA_040394315.1 Lujinxingia vulgaris | reverse complement strand
CACGGCATTGCTCGCGGACGCATCGTTGGCCATCGTCACGCCCGCCCCGAGCGTCAGCCAATCCAGCGGTCGCCCGGCCAGCGCAAACGAAAAGACGTTCGCATCCGCACGATCCGACAAGCGCTCAAAATGCAGTGAATTGCTAAAATACTGCTCGCGCTCGTCGACATAAAACGGACGCTGTGCCTGAAAATCCCCGAGCGGCACCAGCGCATAAACGCCCAGCGCCAGCCGGTTTTCGATCAGATGTGAAATCACCCCGATCGTCGCGTAGTAATGCTCCGCATCGCCGTCCGCACTCCCGCGCCCATTCGGCAACGCATCGCTCGGCAACGGCCGACGGTCAAGCCGACTCGTCGAACCGTCCGGATTTTTCTGGCGAGCATCGTAGATGGAAGAATCGATATGCGCGGAGGCGGGCCGGTCGCCGAGCGAAATATCCAGTCGTTGCGCAAACGCAAAAAAACCGACGCTCGTTTGCGCCGGCTGATACAACATCAACGATGGATTAAAATAAGCAGCCTGCGGCCCACCGGCGATCGCGCGCGAACTCAAGGCGGACGGACTGCTCGCGCCACCAACCGTTTCCAGCAATCCGGCCGCCAGCACGTCCGCACTCACCAAAACCAGAAAACTGCACAACAATATTTTATACCAACCATTCATCCAAACATTTCCCACGCTTTGTTCGCTTAACCAACGCACTTTGAAATAACGCACATCTCAACCACCATGACCGTTCATCTATTCACACAATATTTCAGTTTCCCACCTACGATTCCAAAAACCGCCGTTTTCTCAATGAGATCCAAAACCTACGCCAACCGCCTATACGCAGCGCTCAGCGCAAGCGTTCGCAATGTTGACACCAACCCACCCCCAGCCTTAGATTGCACGCGATTACAGCTAGTTTTCGGCTATCAAACCTTCGGAGTACCCAATGCTCGTCAAATTTGCCCCCAAACAATGTCTATTACTACTGATCGTGCTATCGCTGACTGGCTGTCAGATCAACAAACACACAACGCGCGTCTCGGATAAGGCCGTCGAAGCACCAGAAGTTTCGGAAGTTTCGGCAGACCAGGAAATCGATCCCGAAGACGCAATTCCCGAGTATGTGCCCGGCGCACTCCGCGTAGATCCAGCTACAGATCTTGCCGCCAACCCGGCCACTTTCGGAAAATTCAAAGGCCGTGCGACGCGCCAACTGAAAAGCTTTTATAACCTCGATAACCTGAAATGTACTGGATTTCTGGAACCCAAGCCTGCGCTGGTTTTCAACGAACCCGGCACAACCGATTCCTTCAAAATCACGGCCCACGGCGAGATCGACGTTTTGTTTGTCGAATTTTCAGACCGTGAAACGCTCTGCCAGCGACGCCTCGAAGACGGTCAAGATCCGGTCATCGAACTACCCGACACACGCGGCCGCGCCTACAAAGTTTACGGTGGCCGTTTCAAAAAACGGGCACCCACGGATTTCGCCCTCACCTTTGAAAACCTGGGCGCTCCCCTCAACGTCAACTGGCTCGACGCCGACGTCCCTACCCTGACGGTCGACAGCGACCTGACACCGCCACGACTTCTCGAAATCAACGTGTTAAACGCTCCGGAAACAACCCGAAGCGCAGCCCACGGAAATGATTCCTGCTCCAAAACCCCCGGCCAATTCACGTACGAGCTCGTGCCTGAAATTCGCGTCGACATCCAACAACACGCCGCGATCACGATGGGCGTCCGCTCCCAAACTCCGGTCCACATGACGCTTGTCGGCCCCATTCCCGACGACCGACGCAACATCCCCATGCGCTGTCTGCCCAGCACGACCGAAACCATCGAACTCGACGCCGGCACCTATTATATACGTCTCGGTTTGCCAAAAGACGCCGCCAACACCGACGTTAACTTCTTCGTACACGGCGCCGCCGCTGCAATCGACCCACTGACTCATTTCGAAAACACGCCAGCAAACCTGCCCGTCAGTGCTCGCCCACTCTCGCAGCACTATCCGTTTTTGAACGCCAACGTGCTTTTGACCAATGATTCCCTCGGATACCAGATCTTCAGCACAGCCCCACCCTCCCTCTACGTCGTCGCCGCCGAAGACATACTTGCCAACCAATCCGCCTCGGTATTCTACGGCGAAGCACGGGCTGACGATAAGCTTCTCGACGACGGGCGTTCGCCAGAATTCCCCAAAAAAGACGAACTTCTTCTACGCCTCAACGCCGATAATGTCGTTCTGGCCGCCGATGGAAGTCTTTTTATTATCCCAGAAAACCTCCTGAAACCCGCAGAACAGGCTGACGTAATCACGTTGCCAACCACCACACGCAACACCCAGACCTATTTTCGCCACGCACTTTTACTGGCCGACGACAGTGATCAGGGCAGACTTGAGCAATACACCCAGCGCCAGGAGCGTTACCAACAATGCGTGACCAAAACCGCTTCCGACAAACACACACCGGATAGCGAACACGTCACCAAAACCTGCGGACTGGCCCGACTTACTGCCGAAAATGAACGTATGTGGCGTCAACTCGAAGACACGCGAACCCTTCGCCGCGACGACGCACTAAAAAATATTCGTGCACGTCTTGCAGACCTCGTACTTGTGAAATAGATCCATCACGCAACAAACATGTTTGATTCCTATCGTAATCAGATCCCGAACTAAAGAGATTGTCATGTCTGGACATAGTAAATGGTCGACCATCAAACGCAAAAAAGGCGCGCTTGACGCAAAACGCGGAGCGGCTTTCAGTGGAATTATCAAAAAGCTCTCGTCGGCCGCGCGCCGCGGAGGCGGCGACCCATCCATGAATGCCGAACTCCGCATGTACCTCCAAAAGGCCAAAGACGTGAACATGCCGGCCGACACCATCAAGCGTGCCATCCAAAAGGCCACCGGACAGCTCGAAGGCTCGAACTTTGCCGCGTTTTCCTACGAAGGCTACGGCCCCGGCGGCGTCGCGATTTTCGTTGAAGGCGCAACCGACAACCGTAACCGCACCGCTGCCAACGTCCGTTTTGCGTTCTCCAAAAACGGCGGCAACATGGGTCAGGACGGCTGCGTTGGCTGGATGTTTCATGCCCAGGGAATCATCGCCATCGCCGAAGAGAACGTCAAAGACGTCGAAGCCTTCATGGAACTGGCGCTCGAAAATGGTGCCGAAGATTTCGAACACGAAGACGGCGTCATCACCATCATCACCCCGCCCGAAGAATACATGAACGTCCGCCAGACCCTGGTCGACAACGGATACAGTAATTTCCTGGACGACGAACTCACCAAAACATCCGAAACCAAAGTTGCCCCGGATATCGATGCCGTCCGCGCTAACATGCGCCTGCTCGAACTACTCGAAGAAGACGACGACGTTGAAAACGTCTACCACAACCTCGAAATCTCCGACGAAGTCGCTGCTGTTCTCGAAAACGAATAATTCTTGAAGTGTAACTTCAAATATTCGTCAGCTCCAAACCAAGACGCGCCGCCAGCCCGACCATGTCGTCGGGCAGCGGCGCCGTCAAAACGCCGCTCTCATCAGAGCCCGCGTCCGGCTTGAACAATACCGCCGAAGCATGCAACGCATGACGAAAATGCGCGTCGCAGGCCGCCCCGCCATAACGCTTTTCCCCAAACAACTGCATACCCATGCTTTCCAGATGCACGCGAATCTGATGCGTGCGCCCGGTGTGAATACACACTTCCAAAAGTGACGCGCTGGCTGGCTGGCCATCCGCACGTTCACAATAAGCAAGCTCGCGAAAATCACTGCGCGCCTCTTTTCCACCCACCGGCTCACGCACGACTTGCTTACGCGTCGGCATACGCCCGTGCACAATCGCCAGATAGCGCTTTACCGTCGTTCGCGCCGCAAGCCGTTTTTGCCAGTCCGCAACCAGTGCTTTTCGACGCACAAAAACCAGCACGCCCGACGTCTCCGCATCGATCTGATGCACCGCCCAGATCATCCTGCGATAATGCTTCATCGCCAGATATTGCGCGCACGGCTCAATCCCACTACGTCGGTGCTGACGCTCGCCTATGAGGGCGCCAAGGCCTCCCCCAAGCGGGTGGTCTTCGCCGAGGGCGAGGAAGAAGTGGTGCTGCGCGCCGCCATCCAGTTCCGCGAGGGCGGCTATGGCATCCCGGTGCTGGTCGGCCGGCAGGATGTCTATGACAAGCTGCGCGATCTGGGCGTCAAGGACGCCGAGAGCTTCGAGCTGCACAACAGCGTCAATTCGCCGCTCGTGCCCGGCATGGTCGACAAGCTTTATGAGCGGTTGCAGCGGCGCGGCTATCTGCGCCGCGATTGCGAGCGGATGGTCAATCGCGATCGCAACATTTTTGGCGCACTGCTGCTGGAGATGGGCGAGGCCGATGCGATGATCACCGGCGTCACCCGCCCCTATTCGCAGACGATGCGGGAAATACGCCGGGTGATCGATCCGGCGCCGGACCGCACCTGCTTCGGCATCCATATTCTCGTCGGGCGCAGCCACAC
>JBEBSM010000326.1:0-4542 GCA_040394315.1 Lujinxingia vulgaris | reverse complement strand
ACATCGTGAACATTCTTGGATTCATCGCCGCCGGGATGTGGAATAAGCAATCTCCGCTCGTCACGTTGTTGAATCAACTGCGCCATATTTCCGGCGTGTTCAAAATATGGACGCCCACGGTTTTTGCAGCCGCGTTCATCGTTGTTTTGATTGCGAGCATGTCGATTCGTCAGTTCAGTATCGACAAACGCACAGCGGAATACGCGCGGATGGAGGCCGGGAACAGTCCGGCAAAACCAGTCGACGAGAGCAGATTTCGCACAAGCCACAGCCCCGGTGTTGGACCCGTCGACGCGCCGGTTGTGATCGTGGAATTCTCCAGCTTTACCTGTCCGCACTGCCTGAATTTTTCCGGGACACTTAAAAAAATCGTCGAGCAATATCCGAATCAGGTTCGCGTGGAGTTTCGCCATTTTCCACTTGCTGACGAAGCCAGTCTGCTTGCTGCAAAAGCAGGGGTTTGTGCGCAGGAACAGCGTAAATTCTGGCCGCTGCACGATAGGATGTTCGAGAATGCGCGAACATTGAGCGAGTCCAAAATCTTGAGCTATGCCAACGAGTTAGGGCTTGATGCAGAGCTGTTGGGAACTTGTATGAACAGTGATTTCGCGCAACGAATCGTAGAGCTGGATGTTTCCGCCGCGAAAAAACTCAACATCCACGGCGCGCCGACGTTTTTTCTAAACGGGCAGATCTTTGAAGGCGCGCTTGGTTACGATAGTCTCGTGCAACGTATCGAAAAAGCGTTGAAGTAGGGTTTATTTGTCGTCAGAAACCGTGGCTTCGAGAGGCTCTGGCGAGAGGGTTTTTCCGGCCTTAAAAACGCGGTATAAATAGTAAAACGCGGGCAATAAAAGAAGGCTTCCAATGGCAAGGGCGATGAGGATCGGTTTTAAAACCACGGGATCTGCAGCCGCGTTTTGGATCGTGAGGTCTGGATAAACCAGGTAGGGAAATTGGGCGAGTGCCCAGCCAAGGATGATGAGTCCAACCTGGGCGAGGGCGGCAAATCTGGCGAGTCGATAACGACGTTTGATGAGTGCGCCGATGGCGATGATTGCGCTCAAGCCGGTAATGATTTGAAAAAATATCGCAAATCCGCCACGTGCAAGGCCGTGGTAAATAAAGGGCGCGCCATTTTTGGCGAGCAATAGACTGACGAGCGCGAAAACGCCTACGGCGACGGCTGCCCACAGGCCTCGGCGGCGGAAATCATCGGCCAGTTCGGGTTCATTGCGTACTTCGACGGTCATGTAAATGGCGGATAAAAACGCGCAGAGTGCGAGCAAGAATGCTCCGATTGCGAATGGAAAAGGGGCCAGCCATTCGGAAATAAAGTTGGTTTGAACGATGCCGGTTGCTGCGTTGATTGTGATTTGTCCGGACGCGACGGCGCCTGCGCTGATCCCCAACAAAAACGGGGTTATTGCGCTGGAGACTGCAAACACGCGGCCCGATCTTTTTTGAAGACGGGTGGCGCCGGCTGGATAGGATTCAAAAGCGAAGGCCGAACCGCGCATTACAATGCCGACGAGCATGGCGGCCAGTGGGATGTGGAGTGCAGTCATGATGGCTGAAAACGCGCGTGGAAAGCACGAGAAAAGCAGGACGACGACCAGGATTAACCAGACGTGATTGGCTTCCCAGATGGGGGCAATCGCCGCGTTGAGCCTGTCGCGTTGTAGTTGCGCGCGGGGGCCGGTTGCGAAAAGTCGCCAGATGCCGCCGCCAAAGTCTGCGCCGGCGGACAGGACGTAGACCATCATCGCGATGACGACGACGGCGGCCACAATATAGGAAAGTTCAGGCATCTTTACTCTCCTCGTTCAGTTTTTCCGGGTTGCCGGCGTCCTCGGCCTGATAAAAGTGAATTTGTTGCGTCGTCGGGCTTTGAAATACGTGGCGGCGTAGTAAATAGATAACGATCACGGATAATACGAAGTAGAGAAGGCTAAAAACGGTGAAGGGGACGATCAGGCCGGGCATGGGTGTGACGGCGTCGGCGGTGCGCATGAATCCATAAATTACCCAGGGCTGGCGGCCGACTTCGGTGACGGTCCAGCCGGCTTCGATGGCGAGGAAGCCGAGCGGGCCGGATACGACCAGTAGCCATAAATACCAGCGTTGTTGGGGAACTGCGCGTGCGCGCCAGGCCAGAATTGCGCCGAGTGCTGCGACGCCTAACATCCAGAATCCGCAGGCGACCATGATCTGAAACGCGATGTGAACGATGGGAACGGGCGGCCATTCGTCGCGCGGAAAGTCCTTCAAGCCTTGGACTTCGGCGTTGAAATCTCCGTACGCGAGGAAACTCAGTGCGGCGGGGATTTCGATCGCATAATTTGTGCGTTCCTCGTCTACGTTGGGCATTCCACCGATACGCAGGGGGGCGCGGTGTTCGGTTTCGAACTGGCCTTCCATGGCAGCGAGTTTGAGCGGTTGGTTGGCGGCCGTGTTTTTGGCCAGAAAATCACCCATAATCGGTTGGGCAATGGATGTGGCGAGTGCGACGACCAGCGCGATACCGATCGCGGCGCGGTGGAATGGATTGTTGCGATCGCGCAGCAGCATCCATGCGTGAACGCCGGCAACGGCAAATGCGACGGACTGATAGGCGGCGATCGTCATGTGCATCGTCATGGTAAACCAGCGGGGATTGAACATCGCCTCCCAGGGACGGATGTTCGTGAACTGGCCGTCGATGAAGTCGAAACCGACCGGTGCGTTCATCCAGGCGTTTGCGCAGACCACGAAAATACCGGACATTGTGCCGGAGATCATGACCATCAGACCGCATAACCAGTGGATTTTTTGCGGTAATTTGTCCCAGCCGTAGAGATAAAGCCCTAAAAAGATCGCTTCCAGAAAGAATGCGAAGCCTTCCAGCGAAAACGGCATGCCTACCAGTGGGCCGGCGTGTTCCATGAAGGTTGGCCAGAGTAGTCCGAGCTCAAAGGATAGGACTGTGCCGGAGACTGCGCCGACCGCAAAAATAATTGCGGTGCCCTTGGACCAACGGTAGGCAAGTTCTCGATACACGATCTTTTTTGTGCGGATGTACATGCCTTCGGCCATGATCATCAGCAGGGGCATGGCGACGCCAACGGCCGCAAAAATAATGTGAAAAGCCAACGACATCGCCATCTGGGAGCGGGCTGCAAGTAAGTCATCCATAAATGAAAAGCCTCTTCAAAAGCGCGAGAGTGTTTGACGACAGCTTTGATAGTGGCAGGCAAAGTAAACACCTGCGTGCGCTCACCTAAAACGCGAGAGGCCCCGGGGTGGACGGCTCTGATCGTGAGTAACTGCGCGGGTTTTGGCGATTGGGAGGTAGGATGCCTGGTTTTGGATGCCGGGCTTTACGACTTGCTGATCACTTCAAAATCGATGGGGCCAAATGAGCCATCGTTGGACTTCTCGGCCGAGCATGATGTGAGGCCCACGATCAAATCGCACATCGCTCGTAGCTCGATGCAATCGCCGGGTTTTGAGAGGGGGCGCTCGATTGAAAGTTCGCCGTCGGAGCCGATGACGACGTTCATGAAGATATTGAACGTCGTCGGGATCTCATCGGGTTTTATGCCGAATTTGGCGAGGTTTTCGACGAGGTTGATGAAGCAACTGGGGTGGTCGGTGGGGGCGTCTTCGTACAACAACGCGAAGGTTTCGGGGCTGCAGGGTGTGAGGATGAAGTCGTGGCGCTCGACGGTGTCGCGCTCGATTGTGAAGAAGGGGGTGCTTCGATTGGAGTAGAGCGTGTCGCCGGTCTTTAGATAAATGTTGTTGGCGTAATCAATGGAGCGCCCGGAGCTGAGGACGTGGCGTTTGTCGTGGCGGTCGAAGGCAATCAGGTCACAGACCTGGGCACCCTCGGGGTCGGTGATCCTCAAGAGCTCGCCAGCGTTCATTGCAAAGGCGACGCCGGTCTGCGGTGCGATGCGTTGTTTTTCGGTCATCATAAAGTTTCCAGTGGTCAAAATTTTCTATTTTGAGTCATCGTTTTTGATTGGACGAAAATTCGGCGTCCAACCCTCGCGTGCGTGCGGGCATCCTGAATATTGGCGAGCCTGGCTTCCGTCGCCGTGGTCGCGCAGCTCGGGGTTGATCGAGCCCTGCAAGTCAATATCTCGCTGGCGGATGGCGGCCTGCATCGTCTCCCATGTGCCCTGTTTGCGCAGCTCGGAAAATTGCCCATGGAAGTTGAAGGCGATGGTGGGCCAGGGAAACCTGCGCGCTATGCGAGAGCTATGCGGAGACATTCCTACCAGAAAAAACGCGACGCCGCGGATCGAGTAGGAAAAATTTGGGCTTGAGGGGTCGCTGTCCACATCGGGTGCCCACGAAAAACGTTGTGCGTCGAGCTTGTGGAGTTTTTGGAGTATTTCCCACATCAGTTTCTCAAAGCACTCTTCAGTGACTTCGCCTGGGCCTGCAAAACAAGCGACGAAGCTGTTGAGATCTGCGGGCGGCAGCGCACCGTCGAACTGGCGTAGATAGGCGACGAGTCGTTCATGAAGGGCCGGAACAGCCGCATCCGAATCG
>JBEBSM010000325.1:0-4561 GCA_040394315.1 Lujinxingia vulgaris | reverse complement strand
TTGTGAGCACGTATCACAGCGGGATTCCGGAGCTGGTGGTGGACGGTGTGACAGGTTTTCTGGTTGAGGAACGCAACGTAGAACAGCTTGTGGACCGGTTGGAAACCCTGGTTTTGTCGCCATCCAAATGGGTGGAAATGGGGCGTGCGGGGCGCAAGGCCGTCGAAGAACATTTTGATATTGATCGGCTCAATGACCGGTTGGAAGTTTTGTTGCAGGAGCTAAAAGATAATGAGTGAACGTCACACGATTATTTGTCTGTCGTCGCAGAGTTGGGACGACGGAATGTGGACCAACAAGCAACATATTATGAGTCGGTTGGCGAAAAACCACCGCGTCATTCATGTGGATTACGGGCTGCGGCCTTTTCCGACCTATGCGTATCGGCGGCTTCGTAAAACGCCGGAAGCGTTGTTGCATCCGTTTCGGATGATGATCGATGGCGTGCAATATCGTCAGGACGATTTGTATGTGGCGGACTCTTATAATCCGTTCTGGGCCGGGTTTTTTAAGCACGGAAATCCGATTCGCGACTTTGCGACCTTTGATTTGAAGACGCTTTTCTTGAAGCGATTCTTAAAGCGTGAGGGGATCACCGATCCGATTATCTGGGTGTATCATCCGGGTTATGCGCGTGCCGTTGAGCGCTTGCCGCGCAAGTTGTTGGTGTACGATTGTGTGGACGATTACGCAGCATTTCCAACCTATCGCGACAATCCAGGCTGGTTGATGGAGCGCGAGGAAGAGCTTTGCAGAAAGGCCGATTGTGTGTTCACGACGGCTCGCGCGTTGTACGATCTGAAGGCTGGATTCAATCCGGACAATACGCATCTGGTGCATAATGTGGGCGACGCCGAGCACTTTAATAAGGCGCTCGATCCGGCGCTTGAAGTGCCGCCGGAGCTCCTCAAATTGACAGGGCCAATCATTGGATTCGTGGGTGCGGTCAGCGATTACAAACTGAATGCCGATTGGCTTTTGGAGGCCGCTCGCCGGCATCCTGAATGGAATATCGTGGTTGTGGGGCCGATCGGGCGCGCAGATCCGGGCACGGATGTGAGCGCGTTGCAGGCTCTGGACAATGTGCATTTGCTGGGGATTCGGGATTACGAGGTGTTGCCGGCGTACTTGAAAGGCTTTGATGTGGCGGTGATTCCGTACCGGATTAACAAGGCGACGCGTTCGGTGTTTCCGATCAAGTTCTTTGAGTTTTTGGCGACTGGCAAACCGACGGTGATTTCGAATCTGCCGGCGCTTGAGGACTTTTATGGTGCGGTGCGGGTGGCGGAAACGGCGGATGCTTTTGTAGAGCAGTGTGAGGAGGCGTTGAGTTCGCCGGACACGCAGCAGGCGGAGCGGTTGGCGTTGGCGGCGGAGCATTCGTGGCCTGCGCGGAGAGCGAAGATGTTGGGTTATATTGAGAAAAAGTTGGTCTAGTGCGATGGGGGGGAAGGCAAAGCAACACCAAAAGCAGCGCGCGAAGGGGCGAAGGGGGCGAAGGCGCGCGAAGAAAAAGCTAAAGGAAAGGCAAAGGTAAAAGGCCGCCTCACGGGTTACGTGTGGGCGGCCTTTTCTTTTGTTGCGGAAGTCAGGTGGCTGAAATTGTTGGGTTATTCGGTTGCTCCGAAGAGTTCGGCGGGTACGTCGTCGGGGTTTCCGACGATGCCGAACTGGTAGTCTTTGAAGTATTTCTGGGCAACGCGTTGAATGTCTTCGGGTTCAACGGCGCGGACTTTTTCGATGAAGTGTTCGGTGATGCGCCAGTCGCCGGCGACGATCTGGGCTTCGCCGAGAAGGGATGCCTGGCTGGAGTTGGTTTGGAGGTCCATGTAGTGGCTGGTTAAGAAGACGTTGCGGACTTCGTCGAGATCTTGCTCGGTGAGGAGTGTGGTTTTGAGGCGATCGACTTCGCCGAGCATGACGGGCAGGGTGGCGGCGGGGTCGACGGCAGTGACGTAGAGCAGGCCGTAGTTGGCGCGTTTATTGCCGAGGCCGGCGGACACTGCGTAGGTGAGGTTTCGTTTGGTGCGGATTTCTTCGAAAAGTCGGTCGCGCAGGTAACGGACGGCGACGAGCATGGGGGCGTAGTCGTCGTTGCTCATGCTAGGTGCGGTGAACAGGCCGTAGATGTAGTTGGTGGGTAGTTTGCGGGTTTCGACCTTGATGGCGACGGCTTCGGTTTTGAGTGGTTCAGGCGCTGCGACCGGTGGGTTTTCGGAGGGGGCGAGTTTGCCGAAGCTGGCTTTGACCTTGTTGATGATGTCGTCTTTGGGGACGTTTCCGACGACGACGAGCAACATGCGCTCAGGCGTTATCTGGTCGCGTTGGTAGCTGAGGAGCTGTTCGCGGGTGAAGCTTTCGACGTTTTCTGCGGTGCCGAGCTGCATGTTGTAATAGGGATGGTTTTTGAAGAGCAGACGGGTGGCGACGTAGCTGACCTGGCTGTCGGGGTTTTCAAAAAGGCTTTTGATTGCGGCCAGTTGGCGTTGGCGACGAAGCTCGATGTCGGCTTCGGGCATGGCGGGTTCAAAGACGGATTGTACGAAGAGATCCCAGGTTGTGTCGAAGTGATCGACGACGGAGTGCAGAGCGTAGCCGGAGTAGTCGCGGTCGGCGAATGATCCGATCGAGCTGCCGATGGCGTCGAGTTGTTCGTTGAACGTGTCTTTGGGTGTGGATTTGGTGCCGCCGCCGGTGGCGACGTTGAGGGCGAGTTGCTCGATGCCGGCGGTTTTTTCGGTGAGGTTTGTGGCGCCGCCGATGATGTATAGCTGGGCGGATACTACGGCGTTGGCGGGTGTGTTTTTGTGGATTATTTGAAGATCACCGACGCGGTAGGACTGGGTATCGGTGAGGCTTTCGAGATTTTTTACGGTCGGTTCGCCTTCGATGAATTTAAGGGGTTTGAGCGAAGAAGCGGGGGCGGTTGGTTGTGTTTCGACCGGTGCTTCGGGTTTGGGTGGCGCGCTGGAGCAGGCGCTAGCGAGCAGGGCTGCAGACGTGATGAGCGCGAGGAGAAATTTGGATTTATGGTTTGTAGAATAAGTTGTCATCAGAAATTTCATGGGTTGACCTCGTTTGTGTTCGAGGTTTCATTGAGGTTTTTTTCGACCATTGCCTGGAAGGATTCTGGCGTCATTTCAAGCTTTTCGTTGAGTGCGGCAGAGACGAGCAGTCCGGCGACGTAGGGTTTTCCGATGATGTAGGTCTGGACGTAGTTTGCGATGTCTTCGCGCGAGACTTTTTGCAGGCTCGAGACGTAATCGAGGTAATAGTCGAGTCCGGCGACGGCCCACCAGAAGCTGACGGTGCTGGCAAAAGAGCTGGTTTGTTCGCGGCCGTACATGTCCTGGACGGTGAGGATGGTCTTGGCGTTTTCGAGCTGTGCGTCGGTGAAGTAATCCGGATCGGCCATTTTGTTGATTTCAGCCAGGAGTGCTGCGGTTGCGGCTTCGAGCTTGTCGGGCTGCATCTGGGCGGCGGCGGAAATCGGGCCGGTGTAGCGCTGGGTGTAGTAGCTCAAGCCGGCGCCAAGGGTGATGCCTGAGTCGACGAGCGACTTATAGAAACGACTGGTGGGCTGGCTGAGGATGTAGCTCAACACGTCGGCGGCGTAGGTTGCCTGTGGGTCCTGTGCGACGCTTGGGCCGTGCCAGTTGAAGCTGACCATGGGGACTTGCACGTCTTGTTCGACGACGACGTATTCGCTCTGGGCAAGTGGGGGATGGGCAGGGACTGGGTTTTTGACGAATGGATCCGCGGATTTTTTCCATTTGGAGAAAATCTTGGTGACTTCTGCAACGGCTGTTTCGACGTCGACGTCGCCGGCGACAACGATTACGGCGTTGTTGGGGACGTAGTAGGTTTTTTGCATTTTGGTCATCTGGGCAATGGTCGCCTCGTTGATGGCCTTGCGGGTGCCGAGGGCGTCTTTGCGCTCGGGGTATTTGTGCCAGAGTTTTGCGTCGACGGCCTGACTGAACCAGTAATACGGACTGCTTTCGTTGCGGTCGACTTCGCCGATGACGACTTGTTTTTCTTTCTTGAATTCTTCGGCGTTAAACTTTGGTGTGACCAGCGCGTTGTACATGAAGACGAGGCCGTCATGCAGGTTGTCGGCCGGCAGGGTGAAGTAATAGTTGACGCGTTCTGCACTGGTGGTGCCGTTGAAGACGATGCCGAGTTCGCGCATTCTTTTCAGATACGCAGACTGGTTGGGGATGACGGCGTTGCCCTTGAAAAACATGTGTTCATAAAGGTGGCTCAAACCGTTGAGGGGGGGCGTTTCGGTGAACGCGCCGTTTTTGGCGGCCATTTCGATCGTGACGATGGGCACGGCCGGGTTTGGGATGACGATGACTTCCAGACCGTTGGGAAGCGTCTGGGTGTGAATGAGCTCGCGGGGATCGTCGGCGTGCGCGTCGGGTGTTTGGAGTGCAAACGTGGTGAGTAAAAGTAGCGCGCTGAGCACAAACGTGCGCACGCGAGCCAGTGAGTTTGGTGTGCGGCTGGGTTGCCGCGGGGTGTTGAACATTAGATTCTCCGTGGGTGTACGGCGGTT
>JBEBSM010000324.1:0-4572 GCA_040394315.1 Lujinxingia vulgaris | reverse complement strand
TACAAAGGACGGTGAGTATTTGCTGGACGGGACAACACTTACGTTGGAGCAAATCGTCGAGGCGGTAAAAAAATCTCGTGTTGATGAACCCGATGTTCGAGCAATTATTGCGGCAGATAAAGACGTTGAGTACGGCAAGGTGATTGATCTGATTGACGTAATTAAGCTCAATGGAATCGAAAAATTTGCGCTGAATATTGTCCGTAAGGAAAGAATCGTCCAGTGAGTGAACCTATTTCTGCAAATCAGAGGCCGGGTGGCGTAGCGTCTTACGATCCACTCATTGAACGGCCTAAAACCAAAAAACAACGCGTGGTCGCTGCTGTCAGCAGAACGGTTGCCGCTGTGCTGGCACATCTGGTGGTTGGCGGTCTGTTGGTAACGCTTGCGCCGTATTGCAATGTGGAAGCGCCCCGGCCAAAAGAAGATTCAATTATTGAGATGGCCGTCACTGTCACCGAAGTTCCCGTGGAAATAGAAGAGGTCATTGAGGAGCCGGAAGTTGAGGAGGAGCCTGAAGCCGAACCAATTCCTGAACCGGAACCGGAGCCTGAACCTGAACCAATTCCAGAGCCTGTGATCAAGCCGGAGCCTAAACCCGAGCCACGGCCTGAACCGCCCAAACCTGATATGCAGCCAGATCCAGAGCCGCTCGATAAACCTGCGGGCGAGCCCGAGTCGATGAATCCGGTGCACCTGGAAGGTCTGACGATGGAGTCGACCGTGGAATCCGGTGATGGTCCGACGATTAAGGTAGGTGAAGGAATTCAGAGCGGAAAGGTTTCCAATCGCTATGTCGATCCCAAACGTCTGGGCAAAATAACGACCGGTGATGGCGATGGTGACGGCTACGGTAAGGGAAGTTCGCCTGGCGCCGGTGCGCCAACGGCAAAGGCGTGTTCACCGAAAAAAGCGAAGATATTGTTTCAGCCCAAAGGCGAGTATCCGTTGCAAGCGCAGCGTCGTCGGCTGGAAGGTTCGGTAACAGGACTGGTCGATGTAAACGAGCGCGGGGAAGTTACGCGTGTTCGAATCGTTAAAAAGGCCGGAAATGGTTTTGACGAGTCAGCGGAGAATGCTTTCCGCAAGATTCGTTATGCACCGGCAGAGAAGGATTGTAAGCCGATCGCAACAACGGAACGCGTGATCAATACCTTCGTGCTGGAAGACTATTGAGCAGCAGCCAGTTTCTGTTTGGCTGCGGTCTCAATCGCGAAAAGAAAACATTTAGCGGGGAAGTTAATGATTTCACTGGTGAATTGATGAATAGTCTCTTGATTTGTAAATTTATTTGTTTAATCTGGCTGTAATGACGTTCCGTTCTAGGTGTATTTGGCTTGAGCCGTATTAAGAAGCCTTTGTGCAGTAAGCGTTAACTGAACAAAAAGACCGCTGCAAACTTGACTGCTATTTCTTTGTGCAGTAGAAGTCTGTTCAGTGTTTCTGGTCCGTTTAGTTTTGTTTGAGTGCAGGAGCTTTCTATGTTTGAAAATACAAATGTAATTCGTGAGAAGGTTGGTGTTGATGTGCTCGAGAAGAGCTCACTGCCCAAAACTAGACGTAGTATCGATGCGATATTGGCTCGCCGATCACGACGGCTGCAGGATCGCCGGGAATCGTTTGCACCCGATTTTTTGCACGGTGCAGCTCAGCTCGATGAAATCTACCGGGCGCTTGGCTACGGTTGGGTTGAGCAGGCCGTATTCGTTGAGCGGATTTGTAACAATGTGGGCGAAGTACTGGCTGTTTCAGTCGCGTACTTTAATGATTACTTTCTGACGATTGAGCAGGCGGTTGTTGGAGAAGTCGACGATCTAGATGACTGGATCGAAGATCGGACGGTTGATCGGAAGACGCGTGTTGAATTCGTCTTGATCGAAGATGGCGCCGGGCGACGTAACGCGGCGTTTAGCCAGGCGAGCATCGAAGGGATGAGCGGTGTTATTCCGATTTTTTGTGGTGCGAAGCGGCTCAGTGACATGGAATCTAGTCTTTTGAGCGTAACACGCGATGGAAATCGTGGGGACCGTGAAAACATCGAATACGATAGCGAAGCAGTATTGCAGGATAGCCGTACCAATCTACTGTCGTTGATTACGTTGTTTTCGCGGCTTATTGCAGAATAAATGCCTGTTCAGCGGTAACCTCGCCGAGAATATAGGTCGGGAATCCGGCGTT
The DNA here is from genome assembly GCA_040394315.1 of Lujinxingia vulgaris. Taxonomy (GTDB): domain Bacteria; phylum Myxococcota_A; class Bradymonadia; order Bradymonadales; family Bradymonadaceae; genus JACCWM01. Next base: position 2,394 of record JBEBSM010000324.1, on the reverse strand, counting down.
ACGCAGTAACTCTAGCGTAGCGTGTAGTTGTTGCTCGGGATTTTCGGACGTGGGGCGTACGCACGCGACCATTCCGATTCCCATGTTGAACACGTGAAAGATTTCGTCATCATCGAGCTTTCCGGCTTTTTGTATGAATTTGAAAACATCAGGTACAGGCCAGTTTTGTCGAGAAATTTTGGCGCCCAGGCCAGATGGCAACATGCGTGGGATGTTTTCGAAAAATCCGCCGCCGGTAATATGCGATAGTCCGGTAACCGTAATCGCGGTGCGTAACGCTTCGACAGCTTTTACGTAAATGCGGGTTGGCCTGAGTAGGGTTTCACCCAGGGTTTCTGGTTTTTGTCCCGGACTTAAAGCTGTTATTTCGGAATAACAGGTGTTCAAATCGAGTCCGGCGTCATCGATGATTTTTCGGATCAGACTGAAACCATTGCTGTGAAAACCGCTCGAGGATAATCCGATGAGTTTATCGCCCGGCAGAATTTTTTCGGGAACGATCATGCGCGTGCGGTCAACAATTCCGACGCAAAAGCCTGCAATGTCATATTCTTGTGCGGCATAGAATCCGGGCATTTCTGCCGTTTCGCCGCCAATGAGTGCGATTCCGCTGTCAATACAGCCTGTGGCAACGCCTTCGACGATGGACGCGGCCTGTATGGGGTCGAGTTTTCCGGTGGCCAGGTAATCTAGAAAAAACAGGGGTTTTGCACCACAGGTCAGGATGTCGTTGACGCACATCGCCACACAATCAATGCCCACCGTGTTGTGTTGATTCATCGCGAAAGCGATTTTGAGTTTGGTGCCGACACCATCGGTTGCAGCAACAAGGATGGGATCGGCGTCGGAATCTATCGCAATGCCGGCCTCGCGCAGGCTAAATAAACCGGCGAATGCGCCAAGGTTGGTAACTGCGCCGGGAATAAGTGTGCGTGCGGAATGAGCTTTGTAGCGTGCGATAGCCTGTTGACCGGCGTTAAGATCAACGCCCGCACGGCGATAGGCCGGTGATGGCTGTGATGGTGGTGACTCGGACTTGCTCATGGTTAACCCACGGTGGTAGTTGCGAAGCGTACTATGCTTTCGGTTCGATTGGGTTGAATGTTAAACTGTACGTAATTATAAAGATTGTCCCATGAAACATGTTGTGCAGTCGAAAGTTCTTCGAAAGGGCGGAGTCTGGTGGCCATCGGAGCAGCCGGGCGAGTTGCCGGCGGGTACGGTGATCGACGTATTGATCCCGGCGTTGAATGAAGAACGAAGTTTGCCGCTTGTATTGGCAGCGATACCTGAAGACTGGGTGCGTCGTGTGGTGGTGGTGGACAACGGAAGTACCGATCGGACGGCGGAAGTTGCGCGCGCGCATGGAGCACTGGTTGTTGATGAGCCTGTGCGCGGTTATGGAGCGGCATGTCTGGCGGGACTTTCGTTTATGAGCCAGGATCCACCGGATATTGTGGTGTTTTTGGATGCTGATTTTAGCGATTACCCGGAAGAGCTTCCGAGGGTTGTTCAGCCAATTCTGGATGGTTCCGCGGAGCTTGTGATTGGGAGTCGAACACTCGGTCAACGCGATCGAGGCGCGCTGTTGCCGCAGGCATTGTTTGGGAACTGGTTGGCCTGTACGCTGGTCGGGATTATGTACGGATATCGGTTTTCGGATCTGGGTCCGTTTCGCGCCATTCGTTGGCCGGCGCTGGTCGAAATTGGCATGCAGGACCGAGATTTTGGTTGGACGGTTGAAATGCAGGTTAAGGCGGCGCGCCGTGAAATTGCGGCCGTTGAGGTTCCGGTGAGCTATCGCAAGCGGATCGGTGTTTCCAAGGTTACGGGAACCGTGCGAGGTTCAGTAATGGCGGGCTATAAAATTCTATCGACGATATTTTTGCAATATGTGGAGAAGCGATGAACGAGGAATTCGATCAGGTAATCAACTTGGAGCATGACGTAGTGGTCGTGTTTGCCAAGGCACCAGTTCTGGGCCGGGTGAAGACCAGGTTGTCGCCCGAGCTGACTGCTGAACAATCACTTGCGTTGTACGAAGCGTTTTTGGTCGACACTGCGCGTACGGTTTCTCGGTACGCGGAAAACTCGTCGCGCCCGGTTGTGAAGGTGTTGGCCGTAACCGGTGGCGATGTAGAAGATACGGACGGCTTTAAGTCGTTTGTTGAAGCTGGTTTTACGATTCTCGATCAGGGCGAAGGTGATCTGGGTGCACGACTGCGTCGAATTACGGGTCAGTGCATTGAGTCCGGTGCAACGCGTATTGTGACGATCGGTACCGATAGCCCAACCTTGCATGTTGAGCATCTGGAATTTGCGTTTTCGATGCTGGGCCGTTTCGACGTGGTTCTCGGACCATCGTTTGACGGCGGTTATTATATGGTTGGTAGG
>JBEBSM010000323.1:0-4580 GCA_040394315.1 Lujinxingia vulgaris | reverse complement strand
CCACATTGCAAACCACCCAACACCTACCCCCACAGCCCCCGCAAAACTTCCCGCATCGCAAAAACCGACAGACTGTTTCCGATCATCTTATACCGATGCCGCAAAGGCGTCCCCTCCGGTAACCCAAACCCCTCCCCAAACCCCAAACACCCCAACAACTCACCCGCCGAAAACCGCCGCACACGACCATCCTCCAACCGCAAATACGCACCCGCCGCCTGCCACGTTTTCCCATACGCACCCGTCACCGTATTCGCGATCACATCCGGATCATTCCACGGATCCAACAACCGCATCCCCGGCCCATGCTTCTCCAAAATATCCGCCGGCACCAACAACTCCTCCGGAATCCCATCCCCCACCAACCCAGGATCCAAAAACTCCACCAACTTCCTCCCCACAACCTCACACGCCTCCACCTCCCTCAATCCCTTCCTCGACGCCACCAGATAATACCGCTCCCGCCGCGCCGGAATCCCAAGCTCCGTCGGACACAAAACCCGCTCCCGCACCTCATACCCCGCCCCCAAAAGCGTCGCCAAAACCAGGGCATGCGCATCCGACCCAACAAAACCCGCCACATTCTCCATCCCAAAATAATCCGGCAACTGCTCCCCCAAAATCCCCATCAACCGCACCAGACTCTGCGCCCGCGGATCTTCCAGATCCCGCATCAATCCCCGCGTCGTATACGGCTGACACGGCGGCGACATCCACCACATATCCGCCCCAAACGCCGCCAATTCATCAGCCCTCAGATAATCCAAATGCGCCTGACGCGCCCCATGCCCCTCAAAATTATACCGATAAACATCCATCGCATGCGGCGACAAATCGATCGCCCCCACAACCTCAACCCCCGCAAAACCCGACGCCCCATCCACCGCCGCCGCAAACCCACCAATCCCACAAAACAACTCCAACGCCCGCACATTCACCATACACACCCAACCACTTCCCTAATCTTCCATCGGTTTTCTTCACACACCGCCACAAATATCCAAACGCACGCACCGTGGAGCCGGGTGAAACCCGAGCAAAACGCGCTTCTGTTTTAGCCTCACGTGAAACGTGGGGTAAGGACGTTTTGCTCCACCCAATACGTATCCCCACCACGCCAAGTCACGCACTATTTGACGTTTTGCTCCACCCAATACGTATCCCCACCACGCCAAGTCACGCACTATTTTCTGTTTTATTCCGGCGAAACCACCAACGACTTCTTCCCCAAAGCCAACCACAAACCCGTCGAACTGGCCAACCTCAACGCGAACAAATCATCCCGGAAATGCCTCCGAAAAACATCCACATTCGCCCCCGGATCTTGCTTAACCAGATGCTCCAAATAAGCATACCGCGTTTCATAATCCAGATGTTCTTCCACAATCTTTTGAGACGTCTGCGCATCCGTTATCTGAACCAACAAATACGCCGCCAGCGCCGCACGACGCGGCTTTCTATCAACATCCTCCGGCGCATCCACCCCAACATGATAAACATTATCCGCCGCGATTTTCTCAAGCATTTCACGCGCCGGACGCAACGCCTCCAGCTCTTCTGGCGTACTCATAATGTTGCGCAACCGCGCCAGCGTTTCATCCGCAAACGTCGTATTTTGCAACTGCAACACCAGGTTCTTACTCCAATCTTCCACAAAACGCGGCCCCGACAAAATCTCCGCCAACAACTTCTGCGTCTCAAAATCATCATGACGCATGGCACCGATCAGCGCATCCGCCCGCGCATCCTCACGCTCACTATAAAGCAAAACCGCATGACGCCGCACCCGCGCCTGACTATGCCGCATCGCAACCCGCAAACTAATCGCCGCCGCATCCGAGCTGTTTTTGGCCAACGCCGAAAGCACTTCAATCGTCTCATCGGTGTCCGCACCATCCAAAAACGACTGCGCACGCTCAATATAAGTCGCATCATTGAGCGCCGTACTACCCAGAATTGCCGCACGCACAAGCCCCGCATCCAACCGACGTTGGTCCGAACCACGCTGCGAATCCATCGGCGCATCAAACGTTTCGATCAACGCATGATACTCCGGCAAAAGCGTCGGAAGTTCGTCTGCCGAAAGCTGCGAAGCCGTCAAAATCCTGGCCGCACGCAGACGTAATTCGACCGTTTCCCGACCATTTGAAAGCTGCGCTATCAGCGCAGTTGCACGATCACCGTCACCGGCCTTCACGACTTTATGCAAAGCCAGCGCTGCGATTTGCTCGTCTTCATGATCGAGAAACGCACCCAATTCAGGCAACAATATCTGCCGCAACGCATCAGTATTTTTGGCCGCCAGCGCTTCATCCACACGCAAGATCAGCCCGTTCTTAAACGCTATCAACCGCAACTTAGGGTCGGTCGAACGCACCGCACGATCCAGCAAAATCCGCTGCAACGTCGAATCCCCGAGCTCCATCACCGCGTTCACAATCGCCAGCTTTTCCGGATCATCGGCCTTATTAAACATCGCAACCGTATGCTGCCGGAGCTGCGGATGGTCGGTCGCCAACAAAACACGCAACGCCGCAACACGCACCGCCGGCGATTTATCCTGAATCCCAGGCTCTGCAAAATGATTGAAATTCGGATCTGCCAGCATCGTCAAAAAACGCATCGTCTCGACCCGCACATACGGATCTGCCTTCATATCGACGCCCGTGCGAAAAACGCGCTGGATTTCCGTGCGCTCTTCCTCACTCAATTTTTGCGAATTACAGCCAGCCCAGAGGCTCACCGCAAGCATCAATATAATGATCTGCACGAGCCGGACTCGATGATGCGTGCGTTGTTTCATGGTCAAAACTCAATATGAAATATCAATGCGCATCACAAATACGCCTGAAGAATAAGAGAATTTAACTCGAAACGGCCGTGCGCTGCAATTCCATCCACCGAATCAAACGCCGAGTGATGTTATCCCAGACGTCTTCATTCAAGATTTCATGAAAGAGATTCGGGTAAATTTCCAGTTCACGATCACGACTTCCCAGACGATGGAAAACCTTTTCCGTAGCAACAGGATCGACCAGCGCGTCGTTCCCCGCAACCAGGAAAAGAAAAGGCTGATCTATTTGCGACGCATTCGTAATCAAATCCGCACCCGCCGCCTTCGCTTCGGTAAACCAGCGCGCCGTCGCAATGTCCAAAACCAACGGATCGGTACCATACTGCGCAACCACCTCCGGATTCTGACTCACCGAACTGGGCGCAAGCCCGGACGGCATCGAAAACGACGGCCAGACCTTGCTCATAATATTACCCGCCACTGCCTTGATCGCCGGAATCTCCGCCTTGATCTTCACCAGCGGACTCGTCACAACAAATCCCATCACACCCGTAGGCTGCGTCAACGCATATCGAAGCACGATCAGACCACCATTTGAGTGCCCGAACACAAAAAGCGGCAGCCCCGGCCAGGTACTGTCGATTTTTCGCTTCAACATCGCAAGATCACTCACATAATCATGAAACCTCGCCACATGCGCACGTTCACCCGTGCTGCGACCATGACCACGCGCATCGATCGCCATCACATTATAACCGGCCCGCACCAGCGCACCGGCCACATGATCATAACGTCCGCTATGCTCGCCGTAACCATGCATCAGCGCCACAACACCACGCTGCGCCGTCACATCACGCGACCACGATTGCCAGAAAATCTGCAGACCATCCGGCGCATGCAAAAATCCCTCATCACGATCAATACTCGCGTCTTCCAGAGCATGCGCCGGAGCAAGATCGCTCAAATCAAGCGCTTCAAGTTCATCCTCTGTCCATGCTTTTAACTGCACGTTTTCTGCCTTACTTTTAAGACTCTTTTTTTTTGCCGGATCTGCCATCTGAAATTGCCTTCGATAATTGAAACCATGGGTCAATAAATATCTGTCGACACAGACAAAAACCTGTCGCTATTTCAGCGCACAATACGACGTTTTCACTTCCTCGATCGCCTTCAAGGACGACGAACTAATCTGCAACGCACCATTCTCACAACCATCCGTGCGCCCCAAAAACACCACGCCATCTTCGCCGATCCCCAGATCGAGCGGCGCACCACCACGAACCGTCTGCACATACAACGGCTCATGCGCAAGACGTTCCGCCGGGCACAACGTAACCGAATCGACCAACGCTAAATCACGCGCAATATCACGCATGGCCTGCGTCAGCGTGTTCGTGCAAACGTTGAAAAACGCCCCGCTCCCACCAAAGTAATTCGCAGCCTGATACAAACGATTCGACGGAAACGCCGACCCAAACCCGCCCGTACAAATTGGCTGAACCCGCACGTCCTGCTCAAATTTTGCAGCCGTCGGCGGTCCCGTAATTACCGCAAACGAAATCCCTTCCGGCGTATTTGCTTCCGCCATCAACGAATCCGTAAACGCCTTCACATCCCGCAATTTGTCGATGTTCCACAGACAATGATTGCGGATCACACGCTGCGTCGGCGCACCCAACGCGTCCGGACCCGAACAATCATCTTCATTCGTCACAACCACGATCAACAAACGCGCATTCTCGCGCCGAAAGTCAGCCAGTGCCGCCGGTTTATCAATGATCGTGCG
>JBEBSM010000322.1:0-4605 GCA_040394315.1 Lujinxingia vulgaris | reverse complement strand
CGTCCGCCTACTTCCCCGATTGCCCACTCACACACGACGACATCATCGCCACCTGGGCCGGCCTTCGCCCCCTCATGAGCGAAGGCGGCGGCGGCCACGACGGACTCTCCGAATCCGCCGTCAGCCGCGAACACCAGATCATCGTCTCCCCCGACGGCCTCATCACCATCGCCGGCGGCAAACTCACCACCTACCGACGCATGTCCGCAGAAGTCGTCGACACCGCCGTCAAATTCCTACGTCTGACCGGCAACCTCAAAACTGATCTCAAAGCCGCACACACCGAATCCGCCCCCCTGCCCGGCGCCGTCGGCTGGCCCGAAGACGACAACCTCACCGCCACAATCGCCAAAGTCATCGAAACTTCCGGCAATAACCTCTCCGAAATCTCCGCCAAACACCTCGTCTTCACCTACGGCATGCGCAGCCTCCAACTCGCCAAAAACATCGCCACCACCCCCTCACTCGCTGAGCCCATCATCCCCGGTCGCCACGAAGTCATGGCCCAAATCGACTGGGCCGTCACACAAGAAATGTGCACAACCCTCACCGACATGCTCATCCAACGCACACAGATCTTCTACCGCGACACCAACCAGGGACTCGACTTCCTGGACCGCGTCGCCGACCGACTCGCTGAACTCCTCGGCTGGGACGAAGCCACCCGCCTCCACAACATCCAACAATACCAACACGACGTAGAACTCTCCCGTCAGTGGCAAACCGAAGCACCCACCGAAACCACCTGAATTCCTCATCGACTCCCCCGGATCTCTCAAATCCGGGGGATTTTTTTCATTCGACTCCCCCCTTTTTCTCAAATCTGAGCGATTCGGGGGAGTCGACCCCCCTCTTTTCCTCAAATCTGGCCAATTCGCGTCACTCGCCCCCCCTCTTTTCCTCAAATCTGAGCGATTCGGGGGAGTCGACACGCCCGTTTTGCTCAAACCTGGTGAATTCGCGTCACTCGACCGCCTTCATCCAAACAATCCACCAAACCCCTCCCCCAAAAACTAAAAAAACCGATCACATTTCCACGTATTTACTCGTCCGGCCCCCCTCTCAGAGACGGGAGCCAGGCCAGTAAACACGCCAAATCCACCCCCACTTTTCACTTTTTCAAAAATAACACGCAACATTCCGCCCGATTATTCGAAAACAGAATAGACCCACGGCACACCCACGCCGCCCAAATCCATTCCTGATTTCCGAAACGATCCCACACGATCCCAAATCCGAGGCGAACATGAAACAATTCCTCCCCCTTATCATCACCCTTCTACTCGCCCTCACCACCACAATCACCGCCTGCGGCGAAACCGCCATCGACGCGCCCGATGAATTCGGCTTCATCCCCGGCGAAATCGACGAAAACGGCAAACCCGTGCTCGACCCCACAGGCTGGCAAGACCCGACCGGCAAAGAAGACGCCCTGCGCGGACGCGCAGGCCTTTCAACCTCCGTCGACACCTCCGACACCGCCGTCTGGGAAGTCAAAAACGCCTGGATGGACACCGACACCACCGCCGCCCGCGCCCAGGGCATCGTCTGGCCACAAAACAGCGGCCTCACCTGGGAAGACAAATACCGATTGTGGGTCGAATCCATGCCACGCATTGACCGCGATTCCTACGGCAAGACATTTTCGCTCACCACACCCTGGGGCACCACACTGCCCGCGCCCGCCCTTGAATGCGCCGAAGTTTCCATGTTTTTACGCATCACATTCGCAAGCTGGTACAACCTGCCGTTTTTCATGGAAGGCAACGACGGCAAAGGAAATCGCCTGTATTTTGGCCACTTCGGCATCCGCACCGCTCAAGGAAACTACGCAAACATGCCCCGATTCCGCACGAGCTACCGCGACGAATCTGCAAAATCCTCCGACTTCATCAACGGCCGCATCGCATGGCCCACCGACCCCAAACTCGCTGCACGCAAAATCCCCGGCTCCCAGGACGACTCCCAACCCATGATCGCCCCCGACGCCCACACCGGCGCCTACTTCGACCGTATTTTCCTCAACAAACGCGTCGGCTACTTCCTCCTATTACAGCTCAATTACATGGGCTCCATCAACCTCGCGGACGCCGCCAACACCTACCAACTCGCCCCCGAATCCATCCTCGCTGGCGACCTGCTCGTCCAGCGCTGGCAACGCACGGGCATCGGCCACGTCTTCGTTATTATGCGCGCACAAAAACTCGGCACCCACGAAATCAACGGCGCATCCTACCCACAACTCGAAGCCGAACTCGCGTCCGGCTCCATGCCACGCCGCCAACCCGTCTGGGAAAGCGCCGCCGCCAGCATCACCAACTTCACCAGCCCTTACTCAGGCGCCGGCGAATACGCCGCCTTCCACGGCGGCGTCAAACGCTTCCGAACCGCCACCAAAATCAACGGCCAGTGGACCAACATCGTCCCCCCCATGTACGCCACCGACTGGATCAACTCCAACAATATGAACCAACTCGGCCAGCGCTCCGAACGATTCGAAAACATCCTCACCCAGCTCTCGCCGCAACAAAAAATCGACGCGCTGCTCGAAGTCATCGATAGCCGCCGCGCACACCTTTCCAGCTACCCCGCAAGCTGTTCCGCCCGTACAAACCGTGAAATGGCCTTCACCGAACTCTACAAAGTCGGAAAAGAAGCCGGCAAAACACGCTCCGAAATCGACCGCGATTACCGAAAACTCGAAGACTACGTCTTTGCAGAACTCGAATATCAGAAATCCAAAACCTGTTGCTGGAACTCCTCCACCCACGAAATGTTCAACCTCATCATGGACTTCAACCGCGCACGACTAGCCGACACGACCAGCAACCAGTGCCTGGACATCGTCGTTTTCAAATCACGCGACGACAACAGCGGCGGCTTCAAGTTGTTCAAAGACTACGCCCAGTCCATCGGAAAAGAGAGCCTGTGGCGTGCATGGAAAGCAGATGAAAACTGCCCGCAAGCAAGCGTGCGCGCGGATGAAGAGGTGCCACACAAGTGGACGCCCGTCTGCGACCTCATCGAAAAATACGGATTTGTGGAAGACTGAACGACTTTCCGCTAGTTTACACCCAAGTTCGTGTGCTTATACATCTGTCTGGCTGTTAACCTGTTGATTTATATAACATCCACAGGCCAGCAGCCTTTCAAGTCGGAATATTCAGCGCTACTCTTTACATATAATCGACGCTAGGGTAGGCCATGTCCGACAAACTGTTTCAACATTTGATATGATAATAATTTAATTTCGGAGTGATTTATGAAAAAGTTTCAGAAAAACTCGTTACTCATTTTTTTAGCTCTAGCCCTTGCGTTCAGCGCCGCTTGCGGTACTGACGACGGCCCCAAAGACAAAACCGACACCGGCTCTGACATCAAAACCGACGTAGGCAATGACGACGTCGATGACAATACCGATGTCGAAGTTAAAACCGATGTCGAAGTTAAAACCGATGTCGACGATAAAACCGATGTCGACGACAATACCGATGTCGACGACAATACCGATGTGGAAGAAGACACCGGCCCCATCGATCCCGGCTATCTGCCTGTCGCTGCAGACTCTGCTCTGATCGAAGAAATGCTCGCTGACGACACCGCCACACCTTCGTTCACCGGCGTTCTCGTCACCTTCACCAAAGAAGCCTACGGTAGCGATCCGGCTGGATTCTTCATCCAGGCCGAAAAAGATGGTCCTGCAGCATTCATTCAGGTCGATCCTGCAACGCTCGATACACCTGTTGAAGCCGGACACGTCGTTAAATTTGACGTCGTAACCATCAAAACCGCAAACAACGGCGGACGTCTCGAAGTCGAAGAAATCGCAAACCTCGAAATTCTCGGCACCTACAACGACGTCGCTTCCTTCGTTCAGAACATTGAACAGACTGCAGATCTCGTCACCAACTTCGCTGACTACTCGCTTGAACTCGTTTCCGGTGACTTCACTGTCACGGGCGACATCCGAGGCGCAGGAACCGGTTTCAACGCATACCCTGTCGCAACCGAAGCTCTTGCCGAAGGCGTCGTTGTTCGCTTCCCAACCGAATTGGCTGCATCCCTCGGCCTGTTTGACGGCTGCGTCGTTTCGATTGCAGGAACACCGCTCTGGAGCCATAACAGCGCTCCCCAGGTTTCCGCATGGACCACCGACGACTTCGAACTCAGCGAGTGCGATTTGATGGCTGTCAGCGCAAAAGCAACTTCGGCAACCACCGCCGAAGTCGTCTTTAGCCGCGACATCGACCCGGCCACTCTGATTGCCGACGGTTCCCAGTTCAAGGGCACCGGCGCCAACGAGAACTTCGTGACCGGAGCAACCGTTGCCGGCAACGTCGTTACACTCACAACCGCCGAGCAAACAGCCGACCTGGCCTACGCAATCACCATCGCCGACACGCTCGCTGACAACTTCGGCATCGAGCTTCAAGGCGGAGCCGGCGTTGAGTTCACTGGATTCAACGGCGCCGTCCAGGCACCGACTGCTGCAAACCAGGTTGTTTTCTCCGAAATCATGGCGAAATCACAGGGCGGCAACAATGACCTTGGCGAATATCTTGAGCTGTACAACACCACGGCAGACAAAAGCTTCAACATGAACGG
>JBEBSM010000321.1:0-4615 GCA_040394315.1 Lujinxingia vulgaris | reverse complement strand
GTGAAACGTCACACCCGTGGGCTGACGCCCAGGGCTAATACGACAGCCGCGCTCCGCTGAGGCTGACGCCTCGCTTTGCGGTGCGTGGCTGTCGAGAAGCGTGGTTGGTTCTGCGACTTCACTAAGCTGCACACGCGCCATCGTGTTTTCCGTCTTAACGATCAACCTGATCCGAACCATGCCGGCGGCGTCGGGGAAGTCCTGCAAAAGGGTATCATAACATCGCTGGATGTTCGGTTTGATGTCCTCCAGTGCTTTCATGACGTCTACCTGGGAAATAGAGGATGACGGCGGTGTCGTCTTGCCAGTGGATGGTTTCTTGTTCCGTGGTGGTTGGCGGATTCATGCATTCTCCGTTGCAAGTCTGGCTGAAATAGTCTTTTTGACTTCATCGACTTTGAGGTCAGCACCATCAAGAATCGCGTGCTCTAGTTCGTCGGCGACGCGCATCAGGGTTTGCAGACGTTTTAAAACGTGCGATTTTTCGGTGTGGTTTAGAGAAAATCCGTCTTCGAAGGACAGCGGAAGTGCGCACGCGAGATTGATCGACCATGTCCCGGCCGCCGGTGAATGTGCGGTGGTGACGAGCGAACAGGCAGCCTGTGGGTAATCGAGCATGAGTTTCGTGCGTAATTCCTGTTCCTTTTTTGAGTCATCAGAAAGCGGCGTTTTAAACTCGAGCATGTAAAGGCCGACGCTCTGCACAAATCGCAAGTGAACGAAGGTCGGTTGGTGGCGTGCGTCCGACGTCTTGTCGCGCTGAATAAAAGTGTTGAGGAGCATCAGCGGGTCAGCGGCGCGGAGAGCCGTAAGCTGGGTCGCTTGCCAGGTGATGCTTATGGAACTTCCTTCGATCGATTCTGAAAGATCGCGGAGTAATTGTTGAAGCGCTGCTTCGGCATTCTCCGCGCTATTTTTTGATGCACTGGTCGTCGGTTGCAGTGAGCAGGCCGTTGCGTGATGGCTTAGAAATTCTTCCGCCGCCGGAAATGGGTCGTGGTTTTCTGCCGAAGCGTTTTGGAAGGAGGCGATAATATCGTCAACCGTGCGATCATCGGCGTGGTCGAGATTGAAATCCTCACTTGTGCTCGCCAGCGACAATCCGCGATCCATGATGGGTTGCAGTTTTCCTTTTCTTTCGAGCAATCGCTTGAGCTGCATTTCGTCGACCGAGCGCGGCAGATAAGGAAAGCCAACTTCAAGCGTTTCTTCACGTGTTTCTTCACTGGTTTCTTCACACAGCGATGCTTGCTTTCCAGGCTGATATTCCGCCCACGCAGGTGCATCGAGTTGCGTCTTTCGCTGCTCGAGCGCGCGGTGCACACGCGCGAAATATCGGTCGACGCGGCCGGTTTGTTGCTCAAGTGATCCGGGCGAGGCGGGTAAGCCGTAATGCCAGACGCGGCGGCAAGAAAGCTGCAAGTCGACGCCTTCGCGTAGCACACTTGTGCTGACGATAATGTCGGGGAAAAACGGTGCGTTAAACTGTGCAATGGCCCGCTTGTGACCGCCCGTGTTGCCCATTACGCCGAGTGCGGGTTCCTGGTTGTCAAAATCATTCCAGCCATTATTCAGCCATTGGCTTTCGTTGACTTCGAGGTGTTTGAGCAGCGGCTCGAAGATCTTGTCACTCTCGATCAGGCGATGCCGGAGGCGTGAAAAGCGAACGTCTGAGATTTCCAAAACGCGTTGGGCCAGTGAGTGCGCCATGGCGTCGCGGTCGATTTCACCGTTTTCTTTTTTGGCTTTTATGAACGCAAAAAACAGATCGATGATGCCGTCGGACATACGCAGTTGCTTGGAGAGCATCTCCATCCAGGTGGCGCGGCGTTTTAGCTGTGCGCTGGCCGTGCTTTCGAGTTCTTCGGACTGACATGGAAGCGCAGGCAAAATGATTGCGGCCAAGGACGCGCGCTGGGTAGCAAGTAGCGGATGGTTTTCGGTATTGGTTTCTCGCGCAGAATGCCGCGCCCAGTCCCAGAAGTGGCGCTCATGAAGCAGCGCATTTGCCTTTGGATTATCCTCGGTGTTGGAAGGCCTGGTAGTTTTGAACTTTGTCAGAGCTTCGGTGAATTGCTTGTCGCCTTTATGCGCTAGCATTCGTAGATCGCGAAGCACTTTGGCGAGGTATTTCATCTTTTCAGGAATTGTCGGACAGCAATTCGTCGTGATTGCGTCGAGCACACAATAATCCAATAGCGCGCGTTTATTAACCTTGGAATCAGGTCTAAACTCATTTTCTAGCAGACTCAGGGTAGCGTTTGAGACGTAGCGTTCAACGAAGTTTTCGAAGCTGCCGGGGAAAACATCTGGTTCGGTCGCGTCGTTTCGCAGAAGATCGTGGAGCAGGCGAACGTGATTTTCGTCGAAAAAGTGCGCGAGAAGATTGGTGCTCGTGAATCGCTGGCGGAATCCAAATCCGCCGGCTGACACCGTGTTTCCGGTGCCGGGGTCTTTGGGCGAACTTTTGAAGGGTAAAAGGAGTCCCGAAAAGGCCAGGAATTCGTCATCTTTCTGGTTATTTGTCAGCTCGACCAGTGCTTCGACCCTTTCATCATTTTGAGCGAGCGACTGATGAACGAATCGCTGGAAGTCTTTGACGTTGGTTAATTCGACGCCCGCCAGTTCTTCGGTGTACGCCGTGCGCAATTGCGCAAGCGTCACGTCATCATACGCATTGCACAGCCTGCGACTCACCTCACTTACCGACGCTCGGCGGCGCGCAAAAACCAAAATCTTCTCGGGGACGGGCTTGCGAAGTATTTCTTTAAAGCTGTCCTCGATGAAAGTGAGCTTGGGGTGGGGCGGCAGTCCGGGGTTGATGTCGTCGTCGAACGCTGTCTGGTAGTCGGCAGCGAGCTGGCGCAAAATTTTGGCGTCGTCAGCTTCCGAAACTTCCGGGTTCTTGTCGTCAACATCATCGTGCGTTGCCTTGTAGTTTTTGCTTTTTAAATACTCCAGGGCGGCGTCGGGATTCTCAAAGCTCTCGAAGGTTTCAAGATAGCCGATTTTGATGGAGGCATTCAGGTTGTCGCGTTGCGAAAAATGTTCTGCCAGACGTTTCTGGACGAGGGCGAGCATTAGTTCCTGGGCGAGCGCGTCGGGTGTGGTTGGCGGTTCGTCGCTGAGGGTTGGTAGGGCGCGTTCCGCGCGGTATTCGTATTTTGTTTTGCCTGATAATTGCCGCAATCGTCGGACGGTGCGTTTTTGGACCCAGCGATGTCTTTGTTTGCCGTTAGAACCGTCGAGCGCATCGCGATCCAGGTAGGCAAATTGGTTGAAAATATCTTGTTCAGACGAGTAGGCGGGCGTCGCGGTGAGCAGCAGTAGCCGCGGCATCTTTTGGATTGCAGGTTCTGAAAGCGTTTTGTTGTTTGGGTTGTCGAGTTCAGGTTTCCGAAATCCCAATAAGGTCGCGAGCACGTTTGTTTTGATGTTGTTTCCGCGATGGCGAATGTTGTGTGATTCATCAATGAGAACCAGATCAAAAGGCTCGAGAATGCTGGCGAGTTGCCGTGCACATTCGACGTTGATTTCGGTTGTGTCTTTCAGTTGCGTGTTTTCAGGGTCGTTCAGTACAGACTTTTCATCGAGGAAGATTTTGCGTTGCTTCCAACAATTGAAGATCTTTTTAGGGGTTATGTTGGGCTCAGAATCAAGGTTCAAACTTTTTCGAAGTGAGGAAAACGAGCTAATCCGCGTGAGGAATATCCCGCGTGGGTTGTTGAGATAATGTGCGGCGAAGTCGGGGATATTCGCGCAATTATACAGTGGGTGGGTTTGCTCACCGAAGATGGGTTCTTTGAGCCAGCCGCGGAGTGCCTTGGTGCGAATAAAGTCGCTATACGAGCGTCGCCACCCGTTTTGCACGCTTTCGTTGGGTGCAATAATGAGCACTCGCGCGGCAGGGTTTTGGGCGAGCAGCAGGATGATGACGGCCAGGCCCTGGTAGGTTTTTCCCATGCCGACTTCGTCCGCGAGCAGCGCCACACGATGTTCGCGAAGGATATTGTAGAGCGCGACGGTGCCATCGCGCTGCTTGCGAATCACGTCGGCCGGCAGGCTGAAGGCAGACGTTGAGCCAGCGCTTCCGCCACCGAGATCAACGACGGCGTCGAGGCATGCGCCGCATACTTTTGCGCCAAAGGCATCGTCGTTTGACATACAGCTCACCGATCACCTCCGGGTGTAAAAAATTAGCGAGAACATCAAATCTATTGTCGTCCATGCTGCCGACAAGCTCACGAAACTCCGCGTCGAGCGTGTTCAATCGCGTGCGAAAGTCCTTGATGTCATCGACAAATTGTTCGGGCAACCGGGCGGCAATTCTATCCAAAACGGACAGAAGTTCTCGGGCTACCAGACCGCGCGTAACCGGACTCATTGGTTCGTCCGACTGCCGAGAATTGTCTTCGCCAGGTTGCATGTTTTTTTCGATGAGTTCGATGATGCGCTCGATACATCCCGGGCCATCTAACAACAACAAACGTGCTTGTTTTTCGGCGGCTTTGTCATCGACGCCAGCGTTATCAAGGCGTTGACGCATGAAAGTGGTGGCTCGAAAGACGGGGAAATAATTGTCGAGCCTGCCGTGATGCTTGTTTTGGGACAAGCC